>CAYOZX010000021.1:0-6529 GCA_964408515.1 uncultured Acidobacteriaceae bacterium
GGTCTCCGGCGCCGGCGCCGGCGCCGGCCGCGGGCGCGTCTCGGTTGAAGTTGGGCTCCTCATCGGGAAAATCGCCGCCGCCTTCGATGGTCAGCGCGGGCGCGTGCGCAGGCGCGCTACTCTCCTCGGGAGGAGCCTCACCGCCTCCCATTTTGGCGCGTTGTTCTTTCAGGATGGCCTTGCGCGACAACCGGATGCGGTTGCCCTCGACGGCCAGCACCTTCACCAGTACCTGGTCGCCCTCTTTCAGTTCGTCGCGAACGTCCTTGATGCGGTGCTCGGCCACTTCGCTGATGTGCAGCAGGCCGTCCGTGCCGGGAATGATCTCGACGAACGCGCCGAAGTCGGCCAGGCGCGTGACCTTTCCGAGATAGGTCTTGCCGACCTCGGCTGTGGCGGTGAGGTCGCCGATGATCTGCAAGGCTTTCGCGGCGGAGGCCTCGTCGTTGGAGGCGACGTTCACTTTGCCGGAATCTTCCACGTCGATCTTGACCCCGGTCTGCTCGATGATGCTGCGGATCATCTTGCCGCCGGGCCCGATCACGTCGCGAATCTTGTCCACCGGAATCTGCAGGGTGTAGATGCGCGGCGCGTAGGCGGAAACTTTCTCGCGCGGCGAGGAGAGAACCGCGTTCATCTTCTCCAGGATGTACAGACGTCCGCGCTGGGCCTGGGCCAGAGCCTCGCGCATGATCTGGGCAGTGATGCCGCCGACCTTGATATCCATCTGCAGGGCGGTGATCCCGTCCCTGGTGCCCGCCACCTTGAAGTCCATGTCGCCATAGTGGTCTTCCGCACCCGCGATGTCGGTCAGAATGGCATAGTGATCGCCTTCCTTTACCAGACCCATGGCCACGCCCGCTACCGGCGACTTGAGGGGAACACCGGCGTCCATCAGGGAAAGCGACGCGCCGCAAACAGTTGCCATGGACGATGAACCGTTGGACTCCAGAATGTCGGAGACCACGCGCATGGTATAGGGCCACTTGTCTTCCCCGGGAAGCACCGCTGAAAGCGCGCGCTCGGCGAGCGCCCCGTGCCCGATCTCGCGCCGGCCTGCGCCGCGCAAGAACGCCACCTCGCCCACTGAGAACGGCGGGAAGTTGTAGTGCAGGAGGAAGCGCTTCCTGGCTTCGCCTTCGAAGGTTTCCAGGCGCTGCATGTCGTCGGTGGTGCCCAACGTCGTGGTCACCAGGGCCTGGGTCTCGCCGCGGGTGAAGATGGCAGAGCCGTGGGTGCGGGGCAGAAGGCCGGCTTCAATCCATATGTCGCGAATCTGGTCGAAGGCGCGCCCGTCGGGTCTGCGTTTGTGATTGATCACCTGCTCCCGGAAGATGCGCTCGCGCAGAGTTTCATAGTAAGTTTTGAGCTTGGCCTGGGCGGCTTCATCCTCGGCCGGGATCGCGGCCAGCAACTGCTTCTTGAGGTCCCGCACCAGGTTGTAGCTTTCCGCCTTGGGGTGCTTCTGCGTGTCCAGCCGCTCGGAGAGGTCGGCGCCGATGCGGTTCTTCAGGCCGTCGTAGTAGGCCTGATCGAATTCCGGAGGAGCGACTTCCCGCTTGGGCTTTCCCGCTCTCTGGCGGAGATCGTCGATCGCAGCGCAAATCTTCCTGATCTCGGCATGCCCGAACTCGATGGCGTCGACGACGGTTTCCTCTTTCACTTCCCGGGCGCCGGACTCGATCATCACGATGCCGTCGGCCGTGCCCACCACCATGATGTTGAGCAGGCTGTCGCGCATCTCATTGTAGGAAGGGTTGATGACAAATCCGCCGTTCACCAGGCCCACGCGCACCGCCCCAATGGGTCCGAGGAAGGGAATGTCGGAGAGCGTGAGGGCGCAGGAGGCGGCATTGATGCCGGCGACATCCGGGTCGTTTTCCGTGTCGGCGGAAAGCACGAAGGCGATCACCTGGGTTTCGCAGCGGAAGCCTTCGGCAAACAGCGGCCGCACCGGGCGGTCAATCTGGCGGCTGGTGAGAATTTCGCGCTCGCTGGGACGGCCTTCCCGCTTGATGAAGCCGCCCGGGATCCGTCCCCCGGCGTAGGTGTACTCGCGGTAGTCGACGGTCAGGGGGAAGAAATCGATGCCTTCGCGAGGCTCGGGATTGGCCACAGCCGTGGCCAGCACCACGTTGTCGCCCAGCCGCACCACGGCCGCGCCGTGGGCCTGCTTGGCTAATTTTCCAGTTTCAAAAGAGATTTGCTTACCGCCGGCAAGTTGCACAGTCACTTCTTGTTTCATGATTCATTTCCTTTTGGGCAGGAGGACACGCAGGTGCGTGTGGATGGGTTGCACCCGGTAAGGGCCAGTAGCGTGCTGAAGATGGCTGGAAACCAAGTTCGCGGCTTGCTCCCTGACGCCGGAGTGTCTGCTGCGCGACAGCATCGTGATCCCGATTCCCTCCCGGCGAATACACCCTGGGCCGGGCAGAGCCCGCAGAAGGCTACTTGCGGAGGCCGAGCTTATGCACAACCGTCTTGTATCGCTCGGAATCGTATTGCTTGAGATAGTCGAGCAGGCGGCGCCGCTTGCTGACCAGCATGAGAAGACCCCGGCGTGAACCGTGATCTTTCAGGTGCGTTTTGAAATGTTCCGTCAACTGACCAATGCGTTCGCTCAGCAACGCGATTTGCACTTCAGGACTGCCGGTATCGGTAGGATGCGTGCCGTACTGGTCGATGAGGGATCTTTTTAACTGTCTGGCTAGCACTAGCCTGCTGCACTCCTGTCTTCTTGTTATCTTAATTTTGTTTGTAGCGTATCTTGAGGGTAACACGTTGATGTCCAAGGTGTAAAGGCGGGGTTGCGCCGCCAGTGCGCAGCCGGGAAGCCCGTCAACCCCAAAGAGAAAGAGAACGAAGTATCACGACGAGTCTTGCACCCAGTGTTTTTCTTTCGCGCGCGGTCAGGACCTGGTGGCGCATGTCTTCGCGAAACCCGGACACGAAAGTTCTGAGGCGAGCGGGCCTGCCGTGCCAAAGCCCGATCTGGAATCCGCATCTATAATGGGTATGGTTATGGCTGGCATCATGACAGCCCACTGCGGGCAATGCGGGCACGAGAACAACCCCGAATACCGTTTCTGCGGGGTGTGTGGAGCGCCGCTGTTGCCGCCGGTGGCCGCGAGGGAGGCGCCCGCTGAGAAGCCCTCGCATCGGGTGGCGGGTCCATCGTTTCTGGGCCTGGGCGACGAGCGCACCCGCGATCTGGATTACCTGCTGGAAGACGAGCCTCCCCGTGGACACAAGCGCCTGTACCTGGCGCTGTTGCTGCTCGTGGCCAGCGGGGCCCTGCTAGTGTGGCATTGGCAGCGCGATGGCTATCCGTGGGAAGCCCTGATTCCGCGCCCGACGCGCAGCCCGGGAGCATCGGGATCGGCCCCCAGCGCGGCCGCCAGTACCCAGCCAGCGCAAGTCCCTGCGCCGGAAAATCTAAGCGCAGCGCCGGCCGCAGCCGCGACGGCTGCGCCGTCACCGCCAGCGCCTGCAGACAAGCCTGGCGAGACGACGCCTGCCGCAGCCAACCCCGCTGCGGGAACAAAGGCCATTCCGTCGCCGGAGGCGGCGAATCCGGCGGACACGGCTGCCACGGGCGCCGCTTCTGCTCCGGCCGCTCCGGAGCCTGCGAAGCCGCCGGCTGCGATGCCCGCGGAATCTGTGCCTGAGAGCGTCACTGCGGATGAAACCCCCTTAAAATCTCCTGCGCCGGCGCCGCGGGAGATGGCGAAGAAGGCGGCAGTCGCAAAGCCCGCTCCAGTGGCGCCGCCCGTGGATCCCGATGAGCGAATCGTGGCTGAGGGTGAGAGATATCTTTACGGGCACGGGGTGCGCTCTGACTGTTCACTGGCGCAACGCAACCTGATGATCGGCGCGGGCCACTCCAACACCAAAGCCCAGACCCTGCTGGGAGCGATGTATGCGACCGGGCACTGCGTAAACCGCGACCTGCCGACGGCATATCGCTGGTTCGCCAGGGCTCTGCATGGGGACCCGGCAAACTTCCGCCTGCAGCGCAACCTGGAAGTGCTGTGGAAGCAGATGACACCAGAAGAACGACAGATAGCGATGAAGAGCCAGTAGCGCTCGCGTTCCGCTAACAGCAGATTCCTCCACTCAGTGATGATGGTCGTGGGAAGGCTCGTGGACGGCCATTTCAGGCGAGCTCATCACCAGGCGTCCATGTTGAACTCCCTTGATGCTGATCAGCTTGTCGGCCAGTTTCTGCACGTCCCTTGATTTCCCGCGCAGGACCACCACCTCCAGACAGCTGTCGTGATCGAGATGGGCATGCAGCGTGGAGATGATGATGTGATGATGCTCGTGCTGGATGTCGGTAAGCTTTTCGGGCAGCAGGCGGGCGTGGTGATCGTAAATCAAAGTGACAGTGCCCACGACGTAGGCGTCCGGCGCCACCACGGCCGAGCCAACGAGAAGGTCGCGAATCAAGTCGCGGAAGGCCTCGGACCGGTTCTCGTAGCCCTTTCGGGCGATGAAGCGATCAAAGCGGCGGAGAAGGTCGGAATCAATGGCCACGCCGATACGGCTGAGGACTCCCATGCCTGCTTTCCTTTGACGTCGCCGGCGCCGACGCCGACGCGCCCTAGTTTACTCCCGTGGCTCGGGTGAGGTTCCTGAAGCCGGAAGACGTGCTCAAAATCTCCCGGCGACCTCGGCGAGCTCTTTCCGTTCCTGGCGGTTGCCGGTTCTGACGAAATACCGAACCGCAAAGTCCGCCAAGGTCGCGAAGAGAGCGGCGTGCAGCAGTCGCGCGTGGCCTATAGCGAACCGCCCCATTTGAACATGAGTCCGTTTCGGCCTGACCACGGAGCGCACTGAGGACACAGAGCGACTGGAGTTGTCGAAAACGCGGTATTGCTGCTATGGTTTCGCGGCGAGCCTGCCGGCCTTGGGCAGGCACAGGTTAAATCGAGCATAAATCGCAAGAAAAGCGAAAAGTAACCTCTTTTTGGCGCGGCTGGCGAGGCAATCCACGCAGGCGCCCGAAAGCGTACTTTAGAAAGGACGAGGCCAGGGTTTGTCCGGCGCTGAGCTCAAACAGGGCGCGAGCGATACCTCGCTGGTGTGGTCGGTCCGCTCGGGAGATGAGAGCGCGATGGCGTCGCTGTACGACCGCTACTCGGCTATCGTGTACTCGGTGGCGCTCCGGGTGCTGGCGGACAGCGCCGCCGCTGAGGATATCCTGCAGGAGGTTTTCCTGCAGCTGTGGCGCAATCCCGGGCTGTTTGATGCCAGCCGGGGGAACCTGGGCGCGTGGCTGGCGGTGATCGCGCGCAACCGGGCTATTGACCAATTGCGCAGACGGCGTCCGGAAACCGACATCGCCGATGTCGTGGTCTCGGTCGAGCCCGACATGGCAGGCGAAGCCGAGCGTTCCCGCGCCATGGAGAAAGTTCGGGGCGCCCTGGGGGCCATGCCAACGGCGCAGCGCAGCGCCCTGGAGATGGCCTATTTCGAGGGTCTCACGCATAGCGAGATCGCGGCCAAAACTGGCGAACCGCTGGGAACGGTCAAAACTCGTATCCGGACGGGACTGATGAGTTTGCGCAAGGTGTTCGAAACATGAGCGCGCACGAACCATTTGCCGACGACCTGGCCCTGCTGGCCATGAACGCCCTTCAGGGGGAGGAGCGCGCGGCGGTGGAGAAGCATCTGGAGACCTGCGCTGCCTGCCGCCGCGAACTGGAACAACTGCGGGGCGACACGGCGTTGCTGGCGCTGGCCGTCAGCGGTCCGGCGCCACCCCGGCGAGCCAAAGAGCGCCTGATGAAAGCGATCGCCGCCGAACCGAGGAAGCAGGGGGCTCAGGCGCGCCGCGCCTCCTGGCGCTTCGCTCCCTGGCTGGCGGCGGCTGCATTCCTGCTGATCGCCGGGTTTTTCTTGCGGCAGAGCGATCGCCTGGCGCAGCGGGTGGCCGCCTTGCAAAATGAATCCGTCACCTTGCAAGGCCAACTGGAGCGGGCGCAGGAAGTGGTCTCCACCCTGACTTCCACCGATGCCATGCGGGTGACCCTGGTGGCGGCGCAGACCCCGCCTCAGCCGCAGGGCAAAGCCATCTACGTGCGCGATCGCTCCAGCCTGATTTTCCTGGCCAGCAACCTGCCCGCCCTTCCGCCGCTGAAGGCCTATGAGCTGTGGCTGATCCCGAAAGAGGGCGCGCCCATCCCCGCCGGCGTGTTCAAGCCCGATGCGCGCGGAAGCGCCACCGTCATCGAGCCGCCGCTTCCCACTGGAGTGGAAGCCAAGACTTTCGCCATCACCGTGGAACCGGAGCAAGGATCGCTGGCGCCGACCTCGGCGCCGGTCATGGTCGGAGCGGGAGAGTAGCACGACCCGCACCTGGGTTTGAAACTGTCAAGTTGCGCTCGACCGGACAGGCGGGGACGGCTGTCCCCCGCGGATGTGTGGCGATTTCCTTCTGCGCTGCAGCAGGCCGTATAACTTGATTTGGGGTCGGGTCCCGGTATAAGACTTTCCCGTCGCGATGTTTGGCCCGCTTGAATTCTCC
>CAYOZX010000021.1:6539-23026 GCA_964408515.1 uncultured Acidobacteriaceae bacterium
GCTATGGTGGGCACGGTGAACTTCACCGCCACTGCCGCCTGGTCGCGGTTATTAGAGGCCTGGGAGCTGTTCCAGAGTTCGGTGCCGAGATTGGCGGCGTCGTAGGCATACAGTATGGCCGGGCCCTCGCCTCTGGTGCTGTAAGTTCCAATTCCCGAGCGGCTGGCGTCGATGGCCCAGACGATCCCATTTGAGGTTCCGTTGGAAGAAACGGAAGGCGTGGTTCCGGGAAAGTAGAACGTTGCACTGGACTGAGATGCGGGAGTGGGGTTGAGCTTGCCGCTGGAGGGGTCGAAGGCGAAGGCACTGAGTTTGTCGGAGACGACGCCCAGGTAGAGGCGATTTTGCCAGAACGCCGGTGTGCCGAACACCATGCTGGTTGTGGCGAAGCTTTGCACCACGTTGGTATCGCCGCTTGACGTGGAGCAGGAGCCGCAGAAGTGTCCCATGGAATCGCGATTGATGAGATAGAGCCTGCCTTCTTTGCCTCCCGTAACCAGCAGATGGGGCGTGGGACCGGATTGACTGGGAAGCAGCATCACGCCGCTCGATCCCAGGTCAAGATCTTGAGCCTCCAGCGTGCTTTGGTTGAAGGGAGAAAACCAGTCGGCCAGAGAAAGGCCCGAGGCAGTTGTGAGTTTGAGAACGCTGTCGCCTAAGTCGTTGTTCGGGGTGACGTTGGAGTCATGGTCGAAGGTTCCGTTGCCGGTGCTGAAAAAAATGGCGTTGGAACTATCGGCGGCGGGAGCCGCGCCTGCCATCCAGATGCCGCCACGGCTGCCGTCGGCGGTCACGTTGTAGGCGCTGGATTGCGCCAGGGTGGAGGCTTGGTAGCCGATGACCCAGCCATGGTAAGGATCGGCGTCTTCGTGCGACGCCCAGACAATGTAGACCACTCCATTGACCAGCGCGAGGCCCGCGCGCTGGTTCTGGGTGCGGGGGTTGAAGGTCACGGTGGCGCCGGAAGAGTCATAGCCCGCGCCGGTGATGGAAGCCGAAATGTTGACCGGACCGGAGAGCTTTTCATTGCCGCTCGTCAGGTCGAGGGCATGCAGGCGCTGATGAAAGGTTCCGCTGGGCCCTTCCGACTTGGCGACCACGTAGAGGGTCTTGGAGGCAGCGTCGATCACCGGCGTACCGATGATGCCGATTTCGGGTCTGATGTCGTGGCCGCCGGGGGCCACGTCGTCCGTCGGCACGGGGAATTCGCCGGACGATGCGCCATGGGCCGAATCCAGCAGATTGGCCCGCCAGAGTTGAGAGCAGGGCTGGGCGTCGGCGTCGAAGGCATAAACGGTGTCATGGGTGGTTGCGGCGAACACGACATTGTGCTGGGCGCTTCCGACGGTGAGACCTCGTATCCATAGAGGCTGGGCGTAGACCGCACCGTCCACCTGGCAGGAAAACTTCTTGCCGAAGGTCGCGACCTTCACGTTGTTGGGGGTGAGCACCGTCTCTTCCGTGTTGACGCCGTCGCGAGCCAGATTGTTGTGGTAGGTGAGAACGCCGGTCAGGGTGCCGGAATTTCCCCCGCCGCCGGGAGGCGGATCGATACTGCCACCACCTCCTCCGCAACCGGCCAACCACACGATGGCGAGGAGGCCGCACGTGCACTTGCAGGCGCGAAAGCGCCAGGACAGTCCGGTAACCATGGAGTCTCCAAAGACTGCAAAAAATTGACGAAGTGCAGTGGCAAAACTGCCGAGTCAGGACTCTTCACTTTCCTTCAGGCGGGCGATGACCGCAAAGTCCTCCAGAGTCGTGGTATCGCCCTTCACGTCGCCGCTGTTGGCCAGTTCACGTAAGAGGCGGCGCATGATTTTTCCGCTGCGGGTCTTGGGCAGCGTATCGGTAAAACGGATGTCGTCGGGCTTGGCCATGGCGCCAATTTCCTTGGCGACCCATTGACGCAGCTCTTCTTTGAGCGCAGCCGAGGGTTGCCGGCCCTGCTCGAGCGTAACGAAGGCGGAGATCGCCTGCCCTTTGAGATCGTCGGGGCGTCCGACCACGGCGGCTTCGGCCACAGCCTCATGGGCTACCAGAGCGGATTCCACTTCCATGGTGCTTAAGCGGTGGCCGCTGACGTTAATCACGTCGTCCACGCGGCCCATCACCCAGTAGTAGCCGTCTTTGTCCCGCCGGGCGCCGTCGCCGGTGAAGTACATGCCTGGAATCTGCGACCAGTATTGCTTGACGTAGCGGTCAGGATCGCCATAGATGGTCCTGAGCATGCCGGGCCAGGGCTGCTTGAGCACCAAAAAGCCGCCAGAGCCTTCGGGCACCGGCCGTCCGTCCATGGTCACGACCTCGGGCACCACGCCGGGAAAAGGTCGCGTGGCCGAACCGGGTTTGGTGGCGATGGCGCCGGGAATGGGACTGAGCATGATGTGTCCGGTTTCGGTCTGCCACCAGGTATCGACGATGGGACAGCGATTGTGGCCGATCATCTCGCGGTACCACATCCAGGCCTCGGGATTGATCGGCTCGCCCACGGTGCCCAGCAGCCGCAGGCTGTCCAGCTTGTGCTTGCGGGGCCAGTCATCACCCCATTTGATGAAGGTTCGGATGGCGGTTGGCGCGGTGTAGAAGACGCTGACGCGGTGCCGGTCGATGATGCTCCAGAAGCGGTCAGGCCCGGGGAAGTTGGGTGCACCTTCATACATCACGCAGGTGGTTCCGTTCTGAAGCGGCCCGTAGACGATATAGCTGTGCCCGGTGACCCAGCCAATGTCGGCGGAGCACCAGAAGATATCGTCCTCTTTGATGTCGAAAATCCACTTCATGGTCAGGTAGGTGCCGACCGAATAACCGCCCGTGGTATGAACTACTCCCTTGGGCTTGCCGGTGGTGCCCGAGGTGTAAAGGATGTACAGAGGATGCTCGGCGTCAAGAGACTCGGCCGGGCACTGATCGGAAGCCTTAGCCATCAGCTCGTGCCACCAATGATCGCGGCCCTCGGTCATACGGAGGGGCGTGCCTGTGCGCCGGTAGACGACGACATGCTTCACCGACGGGCATGATTTCAGGGCTTCGTCCACCGCCGGGAAGAGCTTGACTTCTGTCCCCCGGCGATAAGCGCCATCCTGGGTAACGACGGCCACCGCCTGGGAATCATGGATGCGGTCGACCAGGGCGTTTGAGGAAAAGCCGCCGAAAACCACGGTGTGCGGCGCTCCGATGCGGGCGCAGGCCAGCATGGCCACGGGCAGTTCGGGCGTCATGCCCATGTAGATCGCCACCCGGTCGCCCTTGCGAACTCCCAGGGATTTCAGGATGTTAGCGAATTTCTGCACCTCGCAGTGGAGCTCGTGATAGGTGAGTGTACGGACTTCGCCCGGCTCGCTCTCCCAGATCAGTGCGGGTTTGTTCCGGCGGGGGCCCTCGATATGGCGGTCAAGGCAGTTGTAGGAGAGGTTCATCTGGCCGCCCACGAACCACTTAGCCCACGGACAATCCCATTGCAGGACCTTATCCCACTTGCGAAACCAGTGCAGCTCTCCGGCAACCCCGCCCCAGAACTCTTCCGGGTGTTCAACCGATTGGCGATAAAGGCGTTCGTACTCCTCCAGGCTGCGGACGTGAGCCTGGGCGCGGAACTCCTGCGGGCACTCGAATTTTCTGTCTTCCTGCAGGACAGAATCGATACTGCTGCCGGTTTCGGCGGCGGGGGAGTTTTCAGCCATACCGATCTTTCTCTTGCCAAATGGAACTACAGGAACACAAATTCGGGTGCTACGGGACAACCACCGGACACAACCGACGCGCGGCTGCGGGAGAAAAACTCACAATGAATTTACCCTTTATCTTGCTCTAGGGCAAGGGGTAAGGAGGGTCGAAGGCGGCTAGAGTGCCAAGATGTCCATTGCTGCCAGCACCGGCCAGGGCACTCGCCGGTATTAGAGATCCAGGAACCGGTTGCGGTATTTTGCTTCCGGCAGCGGGCAAGTCTCGTATTTGCCGAAGATGCGGTAGCGCTGGGCAGCCACAAGCCGGTATCCCCAGTCGCGCAGCCGGCCGGGAAGAAGCCGCAGCAGGATACCAAGCAGGCGCCAGCCTCCGCCGAGGCGCTGCAGTACCGCAATCACGGCATCGGACCGAACCGCCAGGCGCTCGTCAGGCGATCCCGCGTTTTCGATCACGTACACCGAGTCCAGGTCAAGCGGATCCAAGTGGTGGCGTTTCAATGTATCCGCGGCAAAGTCACTCTGCAGCGAAGCGAAACGAAAACTGCGGTTTCGGTCGCGCCGCAGCACGAATCGGACAAAGCGATTACAGAGGCCGCAGACCCCGTCGTAGAGAAGAATGGGATTGGGCGGCTCAGGCGCCATGGAGGGACGGTTGTGCGCGCTTCAGTTCGGGCACATAGTCGGCGAGGCTGCCCTTTTCCAGCAGGTAGTTGCCCGGTCCTTGGTGTCCACGCACCGTGCGGCAGAACTCGGCCACGAAAAAGCCCGCTTTGAGGGATTCCGTGAAAGCCCATCGGGTAGCCTCGCGCCATTCGCGGGCCAGGCCAGGGTCCTTCTGCCCGACCGCCCCGATGTCGCTGGGTATCTGGATGGCGATGCGTTGCCGGGCGAGCGCCGCCGCCAAGTCGTGGCGCAACGGACTTCCGTCGCCGTTGAACTGGATCAGGGGAGGCAGGAGGGCGATGGCGTCCATGGCCTCGGGGCGGAAGTCCTTTCCCTGCAAGCGGTCGCGCACCCGCCGGCTGGCCAGCGGCCACTTCACCCACAGACGGTCGGTACCATTCTGGTGCAGCACGCTGGAGGTTTGGGGACCGTAAAAATCGACTTTGTAGGTATCGGAGACCACTCCCAATTTGCCAAAGTTCAGATGGGCATTCTTGCTTTGCAGGGGATCGAAGGTCCAGGTAATTTCCGGGATACGCATGGCCAGAGCGCGTTCCCGCTGGGCAAGCTTGAGCCTGTAGCCGACATCAAACTCGCGATATGCGGGAAGCACCGCCAGCATGTGGGAATGAACGCTCATGTGGCCCTGATCCAGGCCCAGCAGGCCGAAAGCGAATCCTACGAGCTTGGGCCCGTCGAAAGCGCCCAGCCAGAGGCTGCCGGATTCCCGGGTCGCAACCACCAGGGTCAGGGGCAGAACGTCACGGTCGGCGAGGCCCCACACTTGCCGTTCGACGGCCTCGACCTGCTCCAGGTCGGCAAAGGTCTGGAGGTCGCGGACGAGGAGGTTTTGGGGCGGATGTTTCATACCGGCGCTCATCCCTGGACGCGGGTGGCCTTGTCCCTCCAAAACTCCTCCCGCAGTTGCCGCTTGAGCATTTTGCCGGTGCCGGTTTTGGGCAACGGCCCCTCGACAAACTTTACCAAGCGCGGCATTTTGAACCTGGCGATGCGCGGCTTGAGAAAGGCCAGCAATTCCTGCTCATTTAGCGGCTGCCCGGGTTTGAGCACGATGATGGCAACGGGAATTTCTCCCCACTGGGCGTGGGGCGCGGAAACGACGGCGCACTCCAGCACCGCGGGGTGAGCAAAAATGGCCTTTTCCACCTCGATGGACGAAATGTTCTCGCCGCCGCTGATGATGATGTCCTTCTTCCGATCCACGATGAAGATGTAGTTTTCTTCATCCCAGACGGCCATATCGCCGGTTCGCAGCCAGCCCTGGTGGAGGACAGCGCAAGTAGCTTCCGGGTCTTTGTAGTATCCGTCGGTGACGTTGTCGCCTCGAACCGCGACTTCACCGACGGATTGTCCGTCGCGAGGCACATCGCGCATTTTGGCGTCGACCACGCGCACTTCGCATCCGAACATCGGCCAGCCGGCGCAGGAGAGGCGGCGGAGGCGGTCCTGCTCGTCAGCATACGTGACCGTGCCCTTGGTGTGGGCGTCGGTGGCGACAGGAGCGGTTTCGGTGAGGCCGTAGCCCGATTTCACCTCGCAATGGAACGCCTGCTCCAGGCGGGCGATGAGCTCGGGCGAGGAGGCAGCGCCGCCCATGGTGACATGCTGCAGGCTCGAAGTATCGAACTTCCCTAGCTCTGAACAGTTGAGCAGCGCGTTGGCCATCGTGGGAACCAGCGTCATGTTCGTGGCTTTTTCCTCCTGAATCAGACGCAGGACGGCAGAAGGATCGAAGCGGCGGACCATCACCTGCTTGATACCGCTCATGGTAATGGTCTGCGGACGTCCCCAGCCGTTGGCGTGGAACAAGGGGATGGTATGCAGCTCCACCGCAGTATCCGGGCAGGGCAGAAAGGCCAGAAGGCTCAGCGCGTGCAGATAAAGCGTGCGGTGCGACAGAGTCACGCCCTTGGGCGTGCCTGTGCTCCCGCTGGTGTAGAAGAGTTCGGCTATTTCGTTCTCGTCGAAGGAAAAGATGTCGGGACGGTCGATGCGGCCGCGGGACAGCAGGTCTTCGAGGAAGATGTCCGCTTCCGCCGTGGGCTTGTCCATGGATACATAGCGCTTGATGCCGGGACAGACCTTGCGCAGGTCGCGGATCAGGGGGGCAAACTCGTTCTCGAAAACGAGCGTGCCGGCCTCGGCATGATTCAAGATACAGGTCAGTTCCGCCAGCGTGAGGCGGACGTTCAGGGGCATGGCGATGGCGCGAATCAGCGGCGGGCCATAGTAGCCCTCGAGCAGCTGATGATTGTTGAAGCTGAGATACGCGACGCGGTCGCCGGGGAGAACGCCTTCGGACAACAGGCCGGCCGCCAGGCGTTCGCAGCGTTCACCGAATTGGGCGTAGCTGAAGCGCTTCGAACCGCAAACTACGCCAGTCTTGCTGCCATAGAGATCAAGGGCGCGATACAAACAGCGGATCGGGGTCAGAGGGACGTTCATTACTCGAGCAAATCAGGCTGCTCACGCACGATGCGCGCCCAGAGCGGCTGAAACTGGAACCAGCCAGCCATGTGGCTTCCGATCTGCTCGCGCGTAACGGCGGCGCTGGCGGGATCGATCTTGACCGGGCTCCCCGCGGCTTCGGCCAGGAGCTGGGCCTGGCAGCTGCGTTCCATGGTGATGAACCACCAGGCAGCTTCATCGACCGTCTGGCCGACGGTCAGCAGGCCGTGATTGCGCAGAATAACAGCTTTCTTGTCACCCAGGGCCTGGGCGATGCGCTCCGCTTCAGAAGTCTTGTAGACCAGACCGGTGTAGTCGGCGAACAGCGCATGGTCCTGGTAGAAGGCGCAGGCGTCCTGGGTAATGGGATCGAGCAGGCGGTCCAGTGTGGACCAGGTCTTTCCATACAGGGAGTGGGCGTGCGCGGCGGCCACCACGTCCGGGCGGGCGGCATGCACCTGGGAATGAATGGCGAAGGCGGCGCCGTTGAGCGGATAGTTTCCTTCCACCACCTCGCCCTGGCGGTTGACCAGAATCAGGTCGGAGGCGCGAATCTGGCCGAAATGCATCCCGAAGGGATTTACCCAGAAATGATCCAGCTTTTGCGGATCGCGGGCGGTGATGTGGCCGGCCACCCCTTCGTCAAAGCCGAAGCGTGAAAACAATCGAAAGGCGCCGGCAAGACGCTGCTTGCGATAACGGCGCTCCTCGTCCACGTTGGCAAACCGCGGCGGAGCCGGGATATTCAGGGGGTTCTCGGTAGCGACAGCCATGATCCGCCTCCCGTGGACGATCACTATACCGCCGTGAGAACAGCCGGGCAAACAGTGCCAGGTCCGCCTGCAAGCTGCCACCCCGAAGAGGCAGGCGGACAATGCTGAAAATAGCCGAACAAGTGACGAAAGATCGGCACTGATGACCTGATTTCGGCAGCAGGGTCTGCTCCCGCCTCAAGCCCGATAATTATTTTTCAGATATTTGCGCACATTTCTTCATCGTCTACTTTCGGCACGCCACGTGCATCGGCGGTGGGAACCTCGGCGTCCAGAACGCGCGGCAGTAAGGGGAGATGCTCCGTGCTTCACAAATGCGCGAATCCGCGATGTACCAACCTGTTTCGCAGGTTGTACAGCGGCAAGTTGTTTCTGGTCGAGGCAGATTGCTTCGACGCGCCGGGGGCGACAAAGGCAGTCGCGGCACGCCGTCCGAACCGGCACGTGGAGCGCTATTGGTTGTGCGACAGCTGCACTTCCGGGATGACGCTGACGTATGAACCCGGGCGCGGCCCGGTGACAGCGCCGATCGCCATTAGGAGCGCGCGTGGTTTGATGTCGGCGTCTCATGGGCCATGGGTCCACCAGCGGGCCGGCTGAGCGAATGCTGCAGAGTACCAGCAGATGAGGATGTGTTTATGAGCAAGTCAGCGGGCAAGGTATGTGCCATCTGTGGGGACGAGGCAGGCGCCGGTGGGCAGCGGTTTCTGGTGGCGGAAAACCGCTGGGAGGACCGGTTGACGATCCTCGAATGGAGTGAATCCATGGTGTTGCGAGAGGGCATCCAGTCCGTGTGCTGTGTTGACCACGTGGAGGAACTGGTCATTCACTGGATGACCACGGGAAGCCTGGATTATCCCTTTGCCCGCACAACCTTGGGCGCGCGCACCCATTGCGGCACGCGCGGGTCGGCCACGCGGGTCGACCTCAGTGGGGTCCAGCCCATCGGCGAGCTGGCCGTACACCGCGAGAGCATGGAACGAGTTCTGGCGGAGAATCCAGAGTCCGTGCGCGTAATTCTGGACGCCTTGCTAGACGCCCTGCGCAGGAATGCCGTTCAGAGTCCGAACCGGGTGTCACCACGGGTGAAACCCCCTAACCGCGAGTTGTGCGGCGCTCATCGGGACGGATGAGAGCGGCGCTCCAGAGCACTCCACCTCCGAATATTCAAAATTGCAAACACCTGGTACCACGTCACCCGGGGACGTGTCAGAAGTGACACGTCGTCGCCGAAAACCCACGTCGTGCCGCCACTCTCAGCTTTGTAATACCAATCTAATCAACAAGATACAATTGGCCCCCGAACCGCTACCTCACTCTCAGACCGGCAAGGTCGGAGGGCAACAATGGAATTCGTATACACAACCATGGCTGTGGTTGTCGGCATGTCGTTTTCGCTGGCGGTGGCAATTCTGGTAGAGGAACTGATCTTCGGCAAGGTTTTCGGCAAGGTGTTCCCCTGGCTTTTTGCCCGCCCCGCAGCCGGTAGACAGCCCGCGGCAAAGGGATAGGGGAGTGGGAACCTTCGGGTGCGCTTGCGGGTCGAAACTCATCAGGGAAGCCGCGGCGTCAAGCGAAGCCGGTGGCGGTTGAACCAAGGCTAACGACGCAGCACGGCAAGGGCGAGACTGCCTCATGATGGTGGGCGGGACGGCAACGCTGGGCGAAGTCAGAATCAACTCCGGTTCACGGAGAACGAGACCCAGGATGCAATGGCGAACGCACCATGCAGTTTATAATTCGCGCATCGCGGGCATGCCGAGGCCAATCTCTTCGCGGATCGCTACTTCTTCCCTGCTGCTTGTGATCTTCCTGCTGGCGCCGCGTGCGGCGGGGGCGCAGAATCGCAGCGGCGCCGAGGCCGAGCTGGCGGGCCGGATTGCAGCGATCGTGGGGCGAAGCAATGTCCTGCTCGAAGTGGTCAACCGCTCCTCTCTCGACACTGGCCAGGTAGACGACATACGGCGCAACCTGCTGACGGAACTGTTGACCCTGGGTCTACGCTTCGCCGATACCGAGCCGGCGGCGGCCGCTGTGCGCGTGTCGCTCTCGGAAAATCTCTCCGATTACATCTGGGTAGCGGAAATCCGCCAGAGTGGGCGGGAACCGGCAGTGGTCATGGTGTCGCGCCCGCGAGGGGACGGAGCGAAACAGCCAGTGCCGGCGGCCATGGCCGTGAGAAAGACGCCACTGTGGTCGCAGGCAAACCGTATCCTGGATGTAGCCACGCCGACGAGCAACCCCCCGCGGCTGCTCGTGCTCAGCGCTGGGGGCGCGTCGCTTTACCGCGCGCAGGAGGGACGCTGGCAGTTAGAGCAGCCGCTACCGGTAGCGCATGCCCGACCCTGGCCCCGCGACCTGCGCGGAAGGCTGCTTCCCGCCTCAGACCACGTGTTTGACGTATACCTCCCGGGGGTATCATGCCGCAGCTCGGCCGGGTTTCCCCTGACCTTGAGCTGTTTTGAAAACAACAATCCCTGGCCTCTAGGGACGGAGGCAGGCGTCGGCGCAGTTTTCGCCTCGTCGCGAAACTTCTTTACCGGACTCCTCTCTCCCGGTATCGGAAAACAGACCACAATTCCCGCTTTCTATTCCGCGGCCGTGTTGCCGGGTCAGCCGGGGCGTTGGGTGCTGGCCACGGTTGATGGGCAGGTTCACTGGCTGGACGGGCAGACGGATCAGGCCTGGGAAAAACTGAACTGGGGCAGCGACATCGCGGCGGTGCGCAGCGGATGCGGCTCCGGCGGGCAGGTACTGGCTACGCCAGCGGGCGAAGCGCACACGGAGAATGTGCGGGCGTTTGAATTGACAACCGGCGATCCGGTGGCCGTCAGCGGACCGCTCGAACTGGAGGGCAAGTTAACTGCCCTGTGGACAGACTGGAGCGGGAACGGCGCCGTCGCGGTGCTGCGCAAGACGGAAACGGAGAGCTATGAGGCGGTGCGGCTTACGGTTACGTGCGGGCGTTAGCCTGTGGCTGCTAGGCTGCGCGCTGGCGGGGACTCGTCCGCACTATGGCGGGACACTGCGGGCGGCAGTGCAGGCAGCGCCGATGTCGCTGGATCCCGCCGATCCGCGGGGCGTGGATGGGTTGGGCCACGGCCTGTCGCACCTGCTGTTCGATACCCTGGTGATGCTGGACGAGAGCGGCCGTCCTCAGCCCGGCCTCGCGGTTTCCTGGCAGGCGCAACCCGGCAATCAACGCTGGCAGTTTGCCATCCGGCCTGGCGCCAGCTTTGAGGATGGCAAGCCGATCACGGCCGAGGCGGTGGCGGCTTCGTTGCGCGCCGCCAATGCCAACTGGAAGGTGTTCCCCGCCGGGGAGACAGTGGTGATCGAGAACAGCACCGCGGCGCCTGCCCTGCCGGCGGCACTGGCCCTTGCTCACTACGGGATTGCGAGGCGCGATGGCGGCAAAGTCACCGGCAGCGGAGCGTTTGCTGTCAGCCGCTGGGAGGCGGGCAAGAAACTGATCTTGACCGCGCGCGATGACTATTGGGACGGCCGGCCTTTCCTGGACACCATCGAAATCGAGCTGGGCAGGAGTTATCGCGAGCAAATGCTGGCGCTGGACCTGGGCCAGGCCGATCTCGTCGAGATAGCTCCGGAGCAGGCGAGACGGGCCGGGCTCGAGGGACGGCGGGTGGAGTATTCAGCGCCGGCAGAATGCCTGGCGTTGGTCTTCAGCCGCGACCTGGCGGGGGAAGCAAAGCTGCGCGAGGCCGTATCTCTGAGCATCGACCGGGAAGCCATGAAGAACGTACTGCTGCAGGGGAATGGTGAGCCGGCGGGCGCACTTCTGCCGGAATGGTTGAGCGGTTACGCATTCCTGTTTTCGCCAACGCCCGATCTGACGCGCGCCCGGCAGCTGGCCGGCGAGGGCGGTACACCGGCGTGGAGTCTGGCATACGATGCTGCGGATTCCCTGGCCCGAATCCTGGCGGAACGAGTGGCGCTGAATGCGCGCGACGCGGGACTCACGCTGCAGCCCACGGCTGCGGCGTCCGGGGATATCCGGCTTATGCGCCTCGCACCGCGCTCGCTGGATCCGCGGGTTGCCCTCGGCGAACTTGCGCTCAGCCTGGGGCTGGAGGAGCCACGTTTCCAGGACGACATGGTGGGCAGCTTATACGCCTCGGAGAGCGTGTTGTTGCGATCTCATCAGGTGATTCCTCTGCTGCATCTGCGGACCTCGGCCGCGATCGGCCCCAGCGTCAGAAACTGGCACGAGAGCAGGAACGGAAACTGGAGGCTGGAGGACGTCTGGGTAAGGAATGAGAAGCCATAGAGAAAGTTAAGGCCAATGAAGAAGCGGTAGCGACTTGACCACAAATGAGGCCGGGAATACTGAGAAAGGCCGGGGCCTCAATTTGAGGACGTGGTGAACGGATAAGGATGTTTTCGATGGCAGAGAACATCGAGGGGCGAGAGGGCGGGTTTCGGCGGAAGCTGCTCCTGGGCTTTGCGTTGACCGTGGCGCTTTCCGTGGGGGCGGTCACGTGGACGGTCTCCACCCTGACGAGGCGGGCTTTCGAGCGAGCCAACGAACAACAGACGGCATCGCTGATCGCGCAGTTCCGGCAAGAGTTCGCGCGGCGGGGTGAGGAAGTCACACGCAAAGTCCTGGCTATTGCCCACGGCGATGTGGCCACGCGCATGGCCCTGGCGGCGAGCCGGGGATCCAGCGACTACAGCGTCTATGTGAACGAGGCCAAGGCCCTGGCGGAGGCGCAGGAATTGGACTTTCTGGAATTCGTCGACCGGCGCGGCATAATCCTTTCCTCGGCGCAGTGGCCGGCAAAATTCGGCTACAAGGACGATTCGCTGCCCGGAGGCGAGGCGTCCGCGAAGGCCTTTTTGCGAGTGGAGGAGTTGCCCGAGGGCGCCGCGCTGTCGCTTTCTGCGATGCAGGAGGTAGACGTGGGGGACAAGCCGGTTCGCGTGATTGGCGGCCGGCGGCTGGACCGTGACTTTCTGCGGAGCCTGGAGCTGCCTGCGGGAATGCGCGTGATGCTCTATCGGAATTTCTCCCAGGGCTTTTCGCCGCAGTCTCTGACATCTCCGGAAGGCCAGATACAGCAGCCTCAGATGCTGGCCAGCGTGGTGGGGAAGGTGCAACAGGACGGACACGAGGTCAGCGATGTGGTGCATTGGTCGGAGAGCGAGGGGGATGACGAAAGTGTCCACGCCATCCCTCTGAGCGGGCAAGACGGACGGCTGCTGGGGATCCTGCTGGTAGCGAATACGCGGCGTCCCTACGTGGAACTGCGCAATCAGATTCGCACCGCGGCATTGCTGGCAGGGATCGCGGGCATCGTGCTGGCCAGCCTGTTCAGCGGGTGGGCTGCGGCGCGGGTGACGCGTCCCGTGGAACAACTGGCGCAGGCAGCGCGCGAAGTGTCGGCCGGCAACTGGAATACGCGCGTGCCCGAGGACTCGGGGGACGAGTTGGGGGCCCTAGCGGCATCCTTCAACCACATGACAGAGGAGCTACTCGAGCAGAAAGAGCGGCGCATGCAGGCGGAGCGGCTCGCAGCCTGGCGCGAGCTGGCTCGCCGGCTGGCGCACGAGCTGAAGAATCCGCTGTTCCCGCTGCAGCTCACGGTGGAGAATCTGGTGCGCGCGCGGGAGCGAAGTCCGGAGCAGTTCGAGGAGGTGTTTCGCGAGAGCGCTTCGACGCTGCTGGCGGAGATCGGCCACCTGAAAGCCATCGTGGCGCGCTTCAGTGAATTCTCGCGCATGCCGCAGCCGCACTTTCAGCAGGTGCAGATCAATGACATCCTGCGGAATGTGGTACGGCTTCTGCAAGCGCAACTCGGCACCGCGGGAGTGGCGGTGGAGTGCAAACTCGATCTGGACGAATCGCTGCCAGCGGTGGCGGGAGACGAGGAGTTACTTCACCGCGCATTCTCGAATCTCGCTTTCAACGCGCTGGAAGCCATGCCGCAAGGCGGGCGGGTTACGCTGCGGACGCGACAGAACGGCAACCGGGCCGGGATCGAAATCTCAGACACGGGGCCGGGCATGACGAAGGAAGAGTGCGAGCGCCTATTCACTCCCTACTACACCACCAAGGCGCAGGGGACGGGACTGGGTCTGGCGATCGCGCAGTCGGTGGTGAGCGATCACGGCGGGCAGATTCGTGTGAGCAGTGAACCCGGCCAGGGGACGACCTTCAGCATAGAGTTGCCGGCCAATTGGGAGAAGCTGCGAGCGGGAGGGGCGGAACGCCCAGCGGGTGCAACAATACCGAGTGGAGCGGACTAGCGGTGGGTTCGGCAAGCACGTCCTGGGGCCGGAGGGTCCCCGGAATGCCAAAGCCAGGGTTCTTTTTTCAGTTCAGGTGATTGGGGCTGCGGTGGCGCAGAAAGCACGGCTGCTGATCGTCGATGATGAACCGAATACGCTCGCCTCGCTGTCGCGGGCGTTCCGCCTCGCCGGTCATGAGGCTGCGGTTTGTGATAACGCATCCAAAGCGCTTGACCTGGCGCGAGAGCAGAACTTCGATCTGATCCTCTCTGACGTCTACATGCCCGGCAAAGACGGACTGGCTCTGCTGCAGGAGTTGAAGGGGCAGGGGGTGACGACGCCGGTGGTGGTGATGTCAGGACAGGCGCACATTGACCTGGCGGTGCGGGCCACGCGCCTGGGAGCGCTCGACTTCCTGGAGAAGCCGATTTCTACAGACAAGCTGCTGCTGACCGTAGACAACGCGCTCAAGCTGCGGCGGCTGGAGTCGGAAAACCGACAACTACGGCAGAGGCTGGGCAAGCATGAGATAGTCTGGACCGGCGAAGCCATGAAGAAACTGATGGCGCAGGTGGAGCGCGTGGCCGCGAGCGAGACCCGGGTATGCATTCTGGGAGAGACCGGCACGGGAAAAGAGCTGGTCGCCCGCACCCTGCATGAGCGGAGCCCGCGCGCCGGAGCGCCGTTTGTGGCACTCAATTGCGCCGCCGTGCCGGCGGAACTGATCGAGTCGGAGCTGTTCGGGCACGAAAAAGGATCTTTTACAGGGGCGAGCGGGCGGCATACGGGAAAGTTCGAGCAGGCGGAGGGTGGCACGATTTTTCTCGATGAGATCGGCGACATGCCGCTGGCCATGCAGGCCAAACTGCTGCGCGTCCTGGAGGAGGGTGAGATTGAAAGAATCGGTTCGGACAAACCCACCCGGGTGGACGTGCGTGTGATCGTGGCCACGCACCGCAACCTTGAGGCGCTGGTCAAGGAGGGAAAGTTCCGCCAGGATCTGTTTCACCGGGTTTACGTCTTTCCCGTGTTCCTGCCCCCCCTGCGGGAGCGCAGGGATGACATTCCGGCCCTGGTCGAGCACTTCGCGGAGCAGACCTGCACCCAGAACAACTGGAAGCCGGTCATCTTTTCCGCGGAGGCGATGCGCGAGCTGCAGGCGCGTTCCTGGGCGGGCAACGTGAGGGAGCTGCGCAATGCGGTGGAACGGCTGATCTTGCTGAGCACCGAAGGCGAAGTCAGCGGGGAGACGGTACTGTCGGCTTTCCCGCCGGCTGCGGAAGCCGCCGGAGCCGCGGGCCAGGGAACGCTGTCCGCACGAGTCCAGAACTTTGAGAGGGACACCATCCTGGCCGAATTAAAGAGGAATCGTAACCACATTACTAATACAGCCAAGGCGTTGGGGCTGGAACGCAGCCACCTGTATAAGAAAGCGGAACAGCTCGGAATTGATCTGCGGGCATTGCGCAGCGAGGCCGGCGAGTCCGGCGGGCCTGGTTAGATATACAGGAGAAACTGTAGGGAGTTGCCTGGGTATTTTTCGCAGGGCGTCTTCCCTCAGCGGTAAGAATTTACACGGCGGGCATTTTCCACAGGGACATAAAGCCCTGCAATGAGACTAACATGGCGGTTTGGCAATCACGGTGCACTGATAGAGAGCGCCAGAATTCCGATGCGGGGTGCCGACACCGAGTGTTTTCTGGCCATAGCGTCTCCTGATTTCCCACGGGTTCGAAAATCTGATTCGTCCGGAGTCGAAATGAACGGACTGCGAATTTTTATCGCCGACGACCATGAGGTGGTGCGCAAGGGTTTGTGCGCGTTGCTGCAGGGCGAAGCAGGCTGGGAAATCTGCGGCGAAGCCTCGGATGGACGCGAAGCCCTGGAGAAGGTACACACTCTGAAGCCGGACGTGGTGATCCTTGACATCGGCATGCCGGGTCTCAACGGTCTGGATGTGACCCGCCAGATCCTGAAACACGATCCCGCCACGAAGGTGCTGGTTCTTACATTGCATGACTCCGATCAGGTGGTGCGCGAAGTGCTGAGCGCGGGAGCGCGAGGTTTTATCCTCAAATCGGATGCCGCACGTGACCTGGTGGTGGCCGTGGACGCGTTGCGTCGCGACAAAACTTACTTCACCTCCAAAGTCGCTGCGATGGTACTGGACGGCTACCTGAAGGGCGGCACTCACAATCCCGCCCAGGCTCTGGTCCGGGACCGGCTCACCCCGCGAGAGCGCGAAGTTGTGCAGCTGCTGGCTGAGGGCCGAAGCACAAAAGAGGTCGCGGTGGATCTGGGATTGAGCGTAAAGACGGCGGAGACCCACCGCTCCAATATCATGCGCAAGCTGCAACTTCACTCCGTCAGCGACCTGGTGCTGTACGCCGTGCGCAACAATATCGTTCACGTGGCCCAGACAGGCATCGAATAACCTTCTGCCCAGAGTCGCCGGCGTGGAGTATGCCTTCCGAGCGGCTCGCTGTTGTCTTGAAAGTTCACGACCGTTGCAAAGCTTCGCCAACTGAACTGGCGGCTGTACAGCAACTTGCCGGACCCATTACAGGTTGAACTGGATAGCCCCCAGACGCCGCGCCACCTAGTCTGATCAAGTCGCAGGAAAGTTCCGGCAAGGGTTTGAGCGCAG
>CAYOZX010000022.1:0-1135 GCA_964408515.1 uncultured Acidobacteriaceae bacterium
TGACCCATCCCAACGCGATCACTGGCCAGGTCAACTGCACCATGTAGGTGTTGAAAGCCACGAATCCACCGACCGTGATGCGGCCCAGCAGCACTTCGCGCCCGCCCAGCCACAACACCATCACGATGGCCAGGCCCAACATGGTCTCCAGCGTGGGCCAGAGCATACCCATCAGCCTGACCAGCTTGAGGCTGCGGCCGATGTATTCCTTGTTGGAGGCCTCAAACGCCGCGATTTCCGGCTCTTCCTGAACGTAGGCCCGGATCACCCGTGCGCCGGAGAAGTTCTCCTGCGCCCGAGCTGAGATGGTGGAGAACATTTCCTGGATTTTCTCGAATCGTTCATGAATACGCTTGCCGAAATATTGCACCACGATGCTGACCACAGGCAGCGGCAGAAAGGCGTAAATCGTCAGCCGGGGGCTGATGGAAAGCATGAAGGCTAGAGCGCCCGCGGTGAACACCATGGTGTTCGCTGAGTACATGATCGCCGGACCGAGGAGCATGCGCACCGCGTTAAGGTCGTTAGTGGCGCGGGCCATGATGTCCCCGGTGCGGGTGCGCTGGTAGTAGGAGTAAGAAAGCCGCTCCAGGTGGCGGAAGAGATCGTTGCGCAGGTCGAATTCAATCTCGCGCGAAATTCCGATCAGAATCCAGCGTGTGAGGTATTGGAAGACACCCTTGGCCGCGGCCACCGCCATCAGGAGCAGGGAATAGGTCAGCAGTTTCTGCTGGGTGACCCCCAGCCGCAAATCGTCCACCGCCCGCCGCAGCACCAGCGGAAACAAGATCCAAATCCCGTTGTTGCAGAAGACGCAGATGGCGCCAATGACGTAGCTGCTGCGGTACTTCTTCAGGTAGGGAAACAGGGGACGCAGACTCTTGGGCAGCATGCGCTTCTAGTAGATGTGATTCTACCAGCCCAGGCTTCAGTTTTCCCGCGCGTCTGGCTACAGAACCTTGTCTTTGTTTGCCTTAGCCGTGGGCTCGGCCATCAGTTCGCCGCGGAACGCCAGCCCGCAAGCTACCAAGAGCATCAGCAGCCAGCCCAGCAGAAAGAACCAGCCCAGGGACATGAGTGAGAGGTACACGGCGTTCATATTGATGCTTCCTTGCCCCCCTGGCGCCGCCGGCCG
>CAYOZX010000022.1:1235-19268 GCA_964408515.1 uncultured Acidobacteriaceae bacterium
CGGCCGGCGAACTTTTCACTGATTCTCAGCCTCTCCTTCAGCCGGACCTTGCATGTGGTTCAGGAAACGCTGCTCGTGCTGCTTGATCAGGTCATTCAACTTTGTCTTTTGATCCGCGGTCAGTACCTGGAACAGCTCCGATTCGATGCGCGCTCTCTGCACCGTCAGTTCGGTCACTGTCTGGGCCTGCTGCGTGGCCAGCTCGCGAGCCTTCGCCTCGTCAAAGTTTCCGCTCAGGGCCAACTGTCGCAGCTGCGAACGGCTTTGCGCCATCTGCAGCATCAGCGGCCGGATGACCGGCTTTTCCTTCGCCAGGATGTCCTTCACCTGCGCCCGTTGCGCGTCGCTCAAATCCAGCTTGCGTGCCAGGTGTCCCAGCATCGGGCCGCCGAACATACCGTCGCCATGCATGTGAGCGCGCCGAACCGTCTGCGACACGGCAATCGCAGCCAGGACCGAAATCGCCAGCACGGCCGCCAGGATCTTGAAATATTTCGCTTTCATTGCGTCCTCCCTCCGGCCTTCCCTCGCCGGAACCTTCCCCATTCTCTTGGAAAATTAGACTCATTCCCGGCAGCTCACGCGGTAAAGAGTCGGTCAAGGGGCGTAAAGTTTTGTAAAGGAGCAAGCTGGCGCTTTGACAATTCTTTACCGCCCGCTGCCAGCCCCTGATGTAGAAGTACAATGAAGCGCATGGACCAGATTCTGGTCATCGACGACGATGTCGAGCTGTGCAGCCTGGTGAGCGAATACCTGGCGCCGGAAGGATTTCAGGTTGAGTCCGCACCCGACGGCACTCGCGGCCTGGAGCGTGCCCTCAACGGAAACTATGTCCTGATTGTGCTGGATGTGATGTTGCCCGGTTTGAACGGCTTTGAGATTCTGCGCCGTTTGCGCGACAAATCGAGGATCCCGGTCCTGCTCCTGACCGCCCGCGGCGAAGATGTTGACCGTATTGTCGGCCTGGAGATCGGCGCTGATGACTATCTTCCCAAGCCGTTCAATCCACGCGAGCTGGTGGCGCGCATTCGCGCCATCCTGCGGCGGACGCGGGCCGAAAGAACGGGCGTCGGGATGGAGTCTGAGGTGCTTCGCGTGGGCGACGTGGAGCTCGATCCCGGCACCCGCACCGTGTTGCAGAAAGGCAAACCGGTAGAGCTGACGTCCGTGGAGTTTAACTTGTTGCACGTGCTGCTGCGGGAGGCGGGCCGGGTGGTTCCCAGGGAACGTCTGGTCGACATTGTCCTCAGCCGCAAGTTCTCGCCCTTCGATCGCAGCATCGACATGCACGTCAGCAAGATTCGCAAAAAGCTGGGGGACTCCGACTCCGGCGTAGATCACATCAAGACCGTACGCGGCGTAGGCTACATCTTTACCCGGCCACAGGAAGCCCCGCCGGACAAAGCTCCAGGCAAGGCGTCCGAAAAGGCCAGGAGCGGTCTGCCGTGAGAAGCCTGTTCCTGAAGATTTTCCTGTCGTACTGGCTGGCTCAGGCTCTGTTCCTGGTGCTGGCCATTCTTGCGACCATCGCCCTGCGGGAGCGCGGCGAATACGCGACCTGGGACGCCCAGCAGGCAACTGTGCTGGCCAAAGCGGTGGAGGCCTATCGGGACGGGGGTCAGCCCGAAGTGCGGCGTTATCTGGACCAGGTACGCGAGCAGCTTCACGTGCGCACCCACCTGTTGGACGAGCAGGGACAGGATCTCTCCGGACACGACGTGCCCCCCTGGGCGGAGTCTCTGGGCAAGGGCGCAACCCCGGTTCGGAGGGAAGTCTGGCATTGGCTGCTGCCGAGTCCCTTCCGCCGGGAGACTCTGACAGCCGGGGACGGAAGGACCTACGTCCTGGTTGCGTTCCTGCCGCCCCGCGGGCCCTTTTTCGGCCCCGGCGGAACTTCCGGGCTCAGCATTCTGATCGGCATTATTTCTTCCGGCCTGGTGTGCTACCTGTTGGCGCGCTATCTGACGGCGCCGGTGGTGCGCTTACGGGCGGCGACCCAGCGTCTGGCGTCCGGCGACCTGAGCGCCCGCGCCGGCGGCCTGGCCGCGCGCCGCCGTGACGAAATGGCCCAACTGGTGCGCGATTTTGACACCATGGCTGAGCGACTGGAAGTATCCGTCAACGCCCAGTCCCGCCTGTTACACGATATCTCCCACGAGCTCCGCTCTCCTCTGGCGCGGCTCAATGTGGCCTCGGCCCTCGCCCGCCAGCGCAGCGGCCCCGAAGCGCGTAGCGCCCTCGACCGCATCGATCTCGAAGCCGAGCGCCTCAACGACCTGATTGGCAGCCTGCTCACCATTGCCCGCCTGGAGAGCGGCACCGACTCCCGCCAGAAATCTCCCATCCTCCTGGGCGAACTGATCGAGGAGATCGTGGCCGACGCCGATTTCGAAGCCCGCAGCCGCAATTGTGGAGTGGAAAGCAGCCTCCGGGAAGACTGCGTGGTGGAAGGCGCACCCAGCCTGTTGCGCAGTGCCATTGAAAATGTAGTGCGCAATGCCGCTCACTATACGAAGGAAGGCAGCAGCGCGCAGGTGATTCTGGAACGCGGCCAGGGGAGCGATGGCCCGCTGGCGGTCATCCGCATTCTGGACTCCGGTCCGGGTGTGCCCGAAGACGCGCTCGATAAGCTCTTCCGGCCCTTCTACCGCATCGACGATGCCCGCGGCCGTCAAACCGGCGGTGTGGGACTGGGTTTGGCCATTACCGAGCGGGCGGTACGCTTGCACGGCGGGACCGTCAGGGCTTCCAACCGCCCGGCAGGCGGTCTGCAAATCGAGATTCGGCTGCCTCTGGCAGCGTCCCATCCGCGCCTGACGTCGTCCACCGAGGGCGAAACCCAGCCGCATCCGGCGGCGGCGGGTTCCGGCGAGAGCAAGTGAAGAATCAGCAGGCAACTCTATTCTTCTGAACCGGTTCCAATCATCCGGCCAGTTTGCTCTTCCGGGGTATTCCTGATACACAAATGAATGCACGTTGGACCTCGAATCCGGTGACCAGGGCGGTCGCCAGGCGGTCGGGAGCCTGAATCAAATAGGGAGCATGAATGGGGAGGAAGTTTCGTTTCCTGGCTTTGTGGCTGGTACCGGTTTTGCTGCTTTTTGCGGGCGCCTGCAGCACCAACAGTTCATCGACATCTCCCAGCACGGGAGCCTTGTTCGTCGCCACCCAGGGTGACTCGCTGGTTTCCGCCTATAGCATCGATCTGAGCAAGGGCACGCTTTCCACCAACGGCAAGGGTGTTGCGACCGGCACAACGCCCTCGGCCATGGTCATAGCTCCGTCGGGAAACGTGCTCTTTATTGCGAACAAAGACGACAACAACATCTCAGCCTATACTGTCGGATCCGACGGCACGCTGACTGCCGGCAGCGGCGCCCAGGCCACGGGCACGACGCCGATCAGCATGAGCATGGACTCGGCTGGCCACTTTCTGTTTGTGGCGAATCAGGGGCAGCAGAGCGACCCGGCTTCAGGCACGATTTCCGTGTTCGCGGTGCAGGACGCGACCCTGACCGAAGTTGCCGGCTCGCCTTTCCAGACCGCCGACAAATTGTCTGCAACGGGAACGGGCCCAGCAGCCGTCGCCGTCACACCCGACGGGAAATTTCTCTACGTCGCCAACCAGTTCGACGGCACGCTCACCGGCTACTCCGTCGATGCGACCTCGGGAGCACTGACCCGGATACTTGCGCAAACCGTCGGCACCACGCCGTCTGCTGCCGCCATCACTCCCGACGGCGGCTTCCTGTACGTGGCCAACTCCGGCTCGAGCAACGTCTCGGCCTTTGCCATCTGTGGCCAAGT
The DNA here is from genome assembly GCA_964408515.1 of uncultured Acidobacteriaceae bacterium. Lineage (GTDB taxonomy): Bacteria > Acidobacteriota > Terriglobia > Terriglobales > Acidobacteriaceae > CAYOZX01. The sequence continues at coordinate 5,043 of CAYOZX010000022.1, forward strand.
CGTAACCAGTTGCGCCGATCCCACCACCCCGGACGGCCATCTGACGCCGGTTACAGGGTCTCCATTCTCCGCCGGGCTTGGTCCGGCTTTCATCGTCCCGGCGCCTTCGGGGAAATTCCTCTATGTGGTAGACCGATTGTCCAATCAGGTTTCCGAATACAAGCTGAGCACCGGAACCGGCGAATTGTCTCCCAACACGCAAGCATCCATCTCCACCGGCGCGAACCCGGTTTGGGCGGCGGCGCGCAAGGGAACGACGGTGGTTACGGCAACGGGGGGAACGACCGACTTCCTGTACGTGGCGAATCTTGGGGCATCGTCGATGACGGTTTACAGCTTCGACTCCACCGTCGGCGTGCTCGGCCTGGACGGCTCGCTGGTAAGCACCGGCGGCTCGCCCTCTGCCATTTCTGTGAAGTAGAAAAGGGGATCGTGGTCACGGCGCAGCCCAGGAGGCTAGCGACCGCCCCTGACCAGCCGGCTATAGCCCACTACGTCGGCACTTTCAAGATCAGATATCCCCCGGCCAGTCCGAAGATCAGATGGGGCGCCCAGGCGGCCATGACCGGGGGCAACTGGCTGACATTTCCCATGGACTCGGACAGACGGGTGATTGTCATGTACAGGACTCCGATCCCCACCGCGGCAGCCACCCCGGCCACCGCTCCTCGCTTGCCCGCCGCCAGAGCGAAGGGTATCGCCAGAACCGCCATGATCAGCGTGTTGAAGGGGAACGCGAGCTTCTCCTGCAGCTGAACCCGCAGCCGCACCACGTCAAAACCGCTCTGCTGCAGGTCGCGTATATAGCGCCGCAGTTCCTCATAGTTCATTTCCGAGGACTGCCGCACTTCCTTCTTGAAATAGCCGGGAGGCTCGCTGATCGAGGCAAACGTGGCCACGTCAAAGGTGCGGAAATCACTGATGGCGGAGCCACTCACAGTCCGCTCCCAGCCCTGAGTGCAGACCCACCGCTGAAGCCTTTCTTCCCAGTGGGCCTGGTCGGCGTAAATCCGCCCGGTTAACTGAAAGGTGGACGGATTGAACTGAAAGACGGAAAGGTTGCCGAACTGGTTCCGGTCGGAATCGAAGAGCTGGTAATAGAAGATCGTCGAGTGCTGGCCAAAGATCCATTTGCGGTCGGGATTCAGGTAGGTCTGCGCGGGTTTGCCCTTGATCAGATTGCGTAGCGCATCCTGCCTCTTGTTGGCGCGAGGAAGGTAGAACTGGTCGAAAAAGAAGAGTCCGCCCGCCAGCATGGTCGCGACCGCTAGAATCGGGACAATAATGCGATAAATGCTGATGCCGGTCGCCTTGATGGCGGTGATTTCATTCGAGCGCTGCATCAGCCCCAGGGTGATGAGCACCGCCAGCAGAATGCTGAGGTGGGTGATGTTGTAAAGAAAAAATGGGGCCACGTTGGCCAGGTACTCACCCACCACCAGGGGCGAGATGCGATTGCGCAGGATGTCTCCCAGCAGCTCGAACAGGGTAAAGACCTGCAGCAACATGAGGAACGAAGATACGATCAGGATGAGATACAGGAAGAAGTCACGCAGGACGTAGTCATCCAGGATCATGGGGAAGCTGGCGCTCAGGACGCGTCGCCGGCTGACCGCCCGCTGGAAGGCGTCTTCCGGACGATTGAAGCGGATGAGATTCTTGCCGCTTTCCGCCAGCCGGCTTTTTAAGGGGTTCCAAGAGCCGCGGAGAGCGGTCAGCTCGAAGGGTTTGCGTTCCACCCGCCACAACAGCAATGCGCCGCCCACAAAGAACACCACGTCAGCCAGCCACGCTCCAACGCCCGGAGAAACTTTGCCTTGGCGCGCCAGTGAAACCCCAATCAGCGTCACCAGGTAGTAAGTGAACACCAGCAGAATGGTGAGCACGAAGCCGGCCGATTTCCCGCCCTTTTTGGACGAGAGTCCCAGAGGGATTCCGACCAGCGCCAGCACCAGGCAGGAGGTGGGCAGAGCGAAGCGGCGATGGTATTCGATCAGATACCAGGGCGCGGCATACTTCTTGACACGCTTGGCCTGCGATCGCAGTTCGCTGGTAGGCAGTTCCGCGGCCGGCGCCGGTTCGGTGTCCTTGCTGTCGGTTTGCGGAACCGGGATGGGGATGTCGGTCTGCTCAAATGTGGAAATCTGATAACGGTCAGCCGACGCCGGGTCGGTTTCGTGAGTGGCCCCCTGGGTCAAGTGGAGGTGCAGGGTCTGCGGCCCCTCGCTGACCAGAATGCCTTGCCGGGCCAGGGTGATGCGCGGAGCGGCGGGAGTGCTGATGTCGGCGATGAAGACGCCCTTCCAGATGGCCGCACCCGGTGCGCTCCTGACATCCTGTACGTACAGAACCAGTTTGGGGAAGCCCTCATAGAAGACTCGGGGCTGAACTTCAAAAGACGCCTGAGATGTTCTGAGCCGGTCTTCCAGCCGGCCCAGAGCGGCTTGCGCAGCGGGCGCCAGATAGACACCGTTGAACAATGCCAGGGCCCAAGCCGCCACGGCAAACACGGAAATCACGCGCAGAAAAGTCCACACCCCAATGCCACTGGCGCGCATAGCCGTGATCTCGCTATCGGCGGCCAGGCGGCTCAATCCAATCAGAATTCCTACCAGCACGCCCATGGGAATGGTGTAAGTGAAGGCGACCGGCAGGGTGAAGGCGAAAACCTGCAGAACACTGGGCAAGGGCGCGCTGTTGCGAACGACGAGGTCGAGAATGTGCCCCAGGTCACGGGTAAAGAGAACAAACGTGAACACGGCGCCGCCGATGGCGGCGTGCGAGACCACCTCGCTCAAAATGTAGCGCGTCAGGATGCGCATGGCAGCCGCTGAAGCCTGTCCTGTGGCGAGAATAGCATGGTCCGTCGCCGGGCAGCCCGTGACGACCGGGGCGCATCCCTGTGAGGCACTGGCTAGTCGCGAAAGTCAGACAGCCTATTCTGCTTTGAGGAAGACTGCCGCCAGCGGCGGCAGGGTAAGATTCAGCGAAAAGGGCCGGCCATGAGTTGCCAGGCCTTCAGCCTGCACCCCGCCCAGGTTCCCTATTCCGCTACCGCCGTAGTCTGTGGCATCACTGTTGAGCAGCTCGCGCCAGAATCCCCCGCAGGGGACACCTATGCGATAGCCTTCGCGAGGAACGGGAGTGAAATTGCAGACGATCGCGACCTGGTCGCGGGGGGATCTCCCCTTTCGCAGAAGGGAGACCACGCTGCCCGCCGTGTCATTGCAGTCGATCCACTCGAAACCGGCGGGATCGGAGTCCAACTGGTGCAGAGCAGGCTGTTCGCGGTAAACGCGATTAAGCTGCTCGACCCAGCTTTGCACGCCGCTGTGCACGCGGTATTGCAGCACATGCCATTCCAGGCTGGTGTCGTGCGCCCACTCCCGCACCTGACCGAACTCTCCCCCCATGAAGAGCAATTTCTTGCCGGGCTGTGCGTACATGTATCCAAACAACAGGCGCAGATTGGCAAATCTTTGCCACTCGTCTCCCGGCATCTTCCCGATGAGAGAACCCTTGCCGTGGACGACTTCGTCATGGGAGAGCGGCAGCACAAAATTTTCCGTGAAGCCATACAGCATGCGAAAGGTCAGCTGATTGTGATGGAAGCGCCGGTGGATGGGATTGTGGGCGAAGTAGGAAAGCGTGTCATGCATCCAGCCCATATCCCACTTCATGCCGAAACCCAGGCCGCCTACGTACGTCGGCCTCGAGACCATCGGCCAGGCGGTGGACTCTTCGGCGATGGTCTGGATTCCAGGATGTTCCTTGAAGGCCTCGGTGTTGAACTGCCTCAGAAAGTCGATAGCCTCCAGGTTCTCCCGCCCGCCATATTTATTTGGAATCCACTCCCCCTGCTTGCGCGAATAGTCGAGGTAGAGCATGGAGGCGACCGCGTCCACGCGCAGGCCGTCGGCGTGATACTTGTCCAGCCAGAACAGGCCGCTGGACATCAGGAAACTGCGTACTTCGTTGCGGCCGTAGTTGAAGATAAAAGTCTTCCAATCGGGATGAAAGCCCTTTCGGGTATCAGCGTGTTCATAGAGATGGGTGCCATCGAAATACGCGAGGCCGTGAGCGTCAGAAGGGAAGTGGGAAGGCACCCAGTCGAGTATTACGCCGATCCCGTGCTGGTGCAGGTGATCAACCAGGAACATGAAATCCTGCGGCGTACCGTAGCGGGCAGTCGGCGCAAAGTATCCCGTGGTCTGGTACCCCCAGGAGCCGTAGAACGGGTGTTCCATGATGGGCAGCAGCTCGACGTGGGTGAAGTTCATCTTCTTGACATACTCCGCCAGGCGTGGGGCCGTTTCCCGGTAAGTCAGCGGGCGGTTGCCCTCTTCGGGCACCTGCATCCAGGATCCGAGATGCACTTCGTAGATGGACATCGGTGAATGCAGCGCGTCGCGTTCAGCGCGGCTCGACATCCAGTCCCGATCTCCCCACTGGTAGTCGAGGTCCCATACCACCGAGGCCGTGCGCGGCGGCCGTTCGTGCAGCATGCCGCAGGGATCGGCCTTGTCGCCTACATGCCCGCGATGGTGGGAAACAATGTGGTACTTGTACAACGCTCCCTTGCCCGCTCCGGGCACGAATCCCTCCCAGATGCCCGAGCTCCCGCGAGGCTGGAGAAAATGCGCCTCCGGATTCCAGTGGTTGAAGCTGCCGAGCACCGAGACGGAGCGCGCATTCGGCGCCCACACGCCGAAGTTCGTTCCCGTTTCCCCGCCTGTATCGATCACGTGCGCGCCCAATTTGTTGTAAATCCGGTAGTGGGTGCCTTCGTTGAAGAGGTGGAGGTCCTCCTCGGTCAGCAGGCTGGCCGGAGCGCGAGAGGAAGTCAGGATCGCCGGAGTGGTTTCTTTCGCCATGGCTCGAATACGGCTAACGCAAGTGTACCGGACTTTGGCCCGGGGGCGCAGGACATGCTTCTCGCGCCAGCGAGGTGGATGCAGACCGTGGCGTGGGGTTGGCTGGGCAGGATCGCGGTTCTATGGCAGCAGGTTCGGTTGCAACATCATGAACCCTGCAGGAGCCGAACCGTCAAAGGCTTCTGTCTCTCAGGATTTCCTTTTGTGACACTTCATGATCTTCGTCCTTCCCGTTCCGGCATGGGTTACTCCTTCCGGACTGAGTCACGACCGCTCTTCTGTAATCTCGCGCCCACGGTTGGGCCCTGCTAGACTCTTACCCTTTACTTGGGAATCGGACTCTCATGCCCGTTCTGCGCGTGGTTTTTCTGTGGCACCAGCACCAGCCGTATTACAAAGACCTGGTCACCGGCGAATACCGGCTGCCCTGGGTCCGGCTGCACGCGCTCAAGGATTACTACGGCATGGTCAAGCTGCTGGATGAGTTTCCCAACATCCACCAGACCTTCAACCTGGTCCCGTCCCTGATCGCCCAGATCCAGGACTACGTAAGCGGGGCCGCGCGCGATCCGTTCCTCGAGGTGGCGGCCAGACCCGCGACGGATCTGGCCCCCGCGGAGCGGCGTTTCGCCCTGCAATATCTCTTTCAGGCGAATCTGGTTAATCTCATCGGCCGCCATCCGCGCTACCGCGAACTGTGGGAGATGTTTCGCAACGCCGGGGGCACCCCCGAGAAGGCGGACAGATATTTCCAGGCGCAGGATCTTACCGACCTGCAAGTGCTCTCCCAGCTCGCATGGTTCGACGAATTTTTTCTATGCGACCCCGATGTTGCCGCGCTGGTTCGGAAGGGACGTAACTTCTCGCTGGAGGATCAAAACTTCGTCATGGCGCGGGAGCGGGAGCTGATGGCCAGGGTGCTTCCCGCTCATGCCGCAGCTGCCCGCCGCGGGGAGATCGAGCTTTCGACCTCGCCGTTCTATCATCCCATCCTGCCCCTGGTATGCGACACGAACATTGGCGCCGTTTCGACCCCAGGTCTGGCGCTGCCGCAGAATCGCTTCTGCCGTCCCGAGGATGCTCGGGAACACCTGCGGCGAGGTCTCGACCTTCATCAGCAGGTGTTCGGTTTGCGGCCCCAGGGCGTGTGGCCTTCGGAAGGCAGTGTCTCGGAAAAAGTTTTCGCCATCGCCCAGGATTTGGGCGTGAAGTGGATGGCCACCGACGAGGAGGTGCTGGGCCGGAGCTTGGGTGTGAGCTTTCACCGCGACGGTAGCGGCCGCCTGCCCGCGGACGCGGCCGCCAGGCTCTATACCGTCTATCAGTTTGAGAGCGCGCAGGCGCAGATGAAGCTCCTGTTTCGCGACCATGCCCTCTCCGACCTGATCGGGTTTGTCTATTCAGGCATGCCGCCGGCCGAAGCCGCTGCTCACCTCATCAATAGCCTTAAGCAATCGGCTCAACCCATTCTTGAAAAAGGGATAGACGCGGTCGTATCGGTCATCCTCGACGGCGAGAACGCCTGGGAATACTACTCCCAGTCAGGCCGGGAGTTCCTGTGCCGCTTGTATGATGCTTTGCAGCGCGAGCCTGGAATCGAGGCCACGACCGTTTCCGAGGCGATTTCCCGGCAGCGCGATTTCGGCCGGCTGACCAGCCTGGTTCCGGGATCCTGGATCAGCGCCAATTTTCACGTCTGGATCGGCGCCCCGGAGGACAACCGGGCATGGGACTACCTTTACCACGCGCGCCAGTTCTACGAACAGGCTGCTCCAGCCGCCACAGAATCCCAGAGGCAAATGGCCTTTGAGGAGATTCTGATCGCCGAGGGCAGTGACTGGAACTGGTGGTATGGACCGGAGCATCACTCCGCCAACGACCGTGAATTCGACGAGCTTTATCGCAAACACCTCTCCAACGTCTATCAGGCGCTGGGCGCCCGGCCGCCGGACTACCTGGCGCAACCGATTGTGGGCGAAGCCACCACTCCAGCGGTCACTCCCCAGACCGCCTACATTCACCCGCGCGTGACTGGCGACATGGTGCGTTATTTTGAATGGATGGGCGCTGCGGTTCACACCGCGGAGCGCCGGGCGGGCGCCATGCACGGCAAGCAGTCCGTGCTCGAAGCGGTTCACGCGGGCATTGACGAGACTCACGTGTACGGCCGCCTGGATTTCACCGAAAGCCGGGTGCCGGACAGCAACTTTGCCCTGGTTGTGAACCTGGAGTCCTGGGCGCCGGACGAGCCGCGTCCGCGGCGTGCCTTGCGTCTCGATGCCGAGGTCAGAGCGGGCAAGATTCAAGTTTGGAGGATCACCGGTCCCGATGCAGACCGGCCGCTCGCCTCGACAAGTGAAGCTTCCGGCGAGGCTGCGGTTGCGCTGGTGCGCGTGTTTGAATTCAAAATGCCCCTGGCCTGGCTTCTCGCTTCTCCGGTCGCCTCGAGTGGAAATTCTGCCGGCAAGGAAACCGTCCCGGTGGCCACGAAGCTGCGTTTGCGATTGAGCCTTTGGCAGGGCGGCATGCCCGTCGACGCGCTGCCGGCAGACGGCTGGATGGAACTGCAGCTTCTCAGCCGGGAAGCCCTGGAGAGCCTGCAGTAATCAAGGAGCACAAAAAAAACGGCGGCCCCAGGCCGCCGTTTCACTTGCTGGTAATCAACTCTACCTGAGAGCCGCAAAGTTGAGGATCTGCGACAACACTGCGCCCAGCACGCTGTATTCGCCGTTGGAGTAGATTCCGTACTGATAGCGCCCGTAATAGCCATCCTCGTAGCCGCGCTGAAACCCCTCGCGGAAGTAGTAGTTGTACGCGGACTGATCTTCCCAGTAGCCGTCGTAGCCATAGTTCGCGTCCTGGTAGGCGTAGCATTGGCGATAGTCGTATCTCCAGCGGTCTTCGCGATCGGCCGACCCGGCGCGGAAGCCCTCGCGATAGCCGTAGTTCACCGCCCGGCGCAGCAGATCAGCGCCATATTGGTTGACCTGGTAGTACGCTCCGCCGCGATAGTAGCCGTACACCGGCGGCGAATAGAAATAAGGGTCGGAATAGTAATCGTAGCGGGCCCGCCGGATGCTGTCCTCTTCCTGCCGCAGGCGCTCGAGGTACTCGCGCTGGAAGCGGTATTGCGCCATGCGGCGCTGCCGCTGCAGCTCTTCTGCCTGAAACTGCAGGCGGCGCTGCTGTTGTTCAAGATTCTGCCGGTATTGAGCCACCCGCATCTGCTGCTGCTGGATGAGTTGCGCCTGGCGCGCCTGCGACAGACGCTCCTGCTGCAGAACCTGCTGTTGCCGGTTCAGATCCTGCTGGCGCTGCCGCTCCAGCTGGGCCTGCCGCTGTTGTTCCTGTGCCCACTGCTGCTGCTGTTGTTGCCGGTTCAACTGCTGCTGGCGTTGCACAGACAGGCGCTGCTGTTCCTGTTGCTGGCGGATCAGTTCCTGCTGGCGCTGTTGTTCTGCGCGTTGCTGATCCTGCTCCTTCTGCCACTGCAGCTGGCGCGCCCTATCCCGCTGTTGTTCGCTCAACTCCTGTTGCCGCTGCTGCGACATTCGCTGCTGCTGCTGCATCTGTCGCTGCCGGTCGAAGTCCTGTTGTCTTTCCTGCTGGGCATGCCGCTCGCGCTCCTGGTCCGCCTGTCGCTGTTGCTGCATGCGCTCCTGCTCACGGCGGAACTGTTCCGCCCGCTGCTGTTGCGATTCCTGCTGCGCCCGGCGGTTCTCCTCAGCCTGGGATCGCTCCTGAGCGCGACTGGGTTGCGGCCGGGCTTGCGGCCGGTCCGGATGCCCGCGATCTTCATTCCGGTGGTTTCGATCCTGTTTGCTGTCCGGTTGCTCCTGTCTTGCGAATCCTGGAACAGTCAGCCCGAGAAGCAAACACAGAACTGCGGTCCCCATCATTCCGAATTGCTTCATACGTGCCTCCACCTGGTTTGATGCTGGCGGAGGCCGGGTTGTGCAGCTCGGCTGCGTCGGGCGCAAAAAACTCCAGGACTTTTAAGGCTGGCTTCAGAAATCCGGTCGGGTTGCTGGAGGAAATTCCGTAGGAAGGGAGCCCGGGATCAGCCGATCTCATGCATCAACTGATCCCGGTCTGGCAAAAGTCGGAAGCCGCCGTCGCTTACTGGCCTTCGCTCGCCGGGGTAATGTCCAGAGGACGACTGAGCTCCAATGTGAGCAGGGTTCCTGAGGGGAGCACAGCCGAGCGCTTCTTTCCCAGCCAGTGAGCCACGGTGACGGTCGCGCCCACGGTGCCTCCGATCGCGAGACCCGCGGGGCCGCCCGCCAGTCCGCCGATCAGCATGCCGCCGCCAGTTCCAAATCCCGCTTCCGTGATGTCTTTGGCGTCGTGGCCTGAGCCCTTGAACTGGCTTTCGGTGTTCACGTCGCTGCCATCACGAAGGTTGGTGTCAATGACCGCGGCATTCATCATGTGGCGCTCCCCGCCGGGCAGGACCAGAGTCTCCACAAATAAGCCAATGGTAGGCTTCCCGGCGATGCGCCGCGGCTCGCTCAGCTTCGTGATGCGTCCTTCAACCACCGCGCCCGCTGGAATGGCGGTCTTTCCGTCCAGCATGATCGCCGCCGTGGTGCGTCCCGAAAAGGGGTCGCCTTCCTTGTTCATGAACGTGGACAGAGTCTTGTCCAGTTTGACGGTGAAGGCCGTGCCCGCAGGTAGCGAGAGGTTGGTCTGCGCTACGGCTGCGGCCGCCAGCAATATGACTCCCAGCAGTACGCTCGTTCGTTTCATTCCGCCTCCTGACTGCGTTCAGAAATGTTGCTGCCGCGGTTCGCGACTCGCGGTCAGCGTCAACCCGAAATCTTCCTGATGGCCTCCATCACCAACCTGACGGGCGCGCGGTCCGCCTGATTCTCGCCGCGATAGATGTAGGTCACGGTGTGCCGGCGGTCGACAACCAGCGTCGCGGGATGCGCAATCCTGATCGCGTCCCTTCCTAGCCGGTGGTAAAGCCCATAGGCCTTGGTGACTGATCGGTGCTCGTCGAGAAGGAACGGGAACGACACGCGATGCGCCCGCAGGTACTTCGCCGGTCTCCACACCCCCTGCGCCTTCTCCGCGGCGATATACACCAGATTTGCCCCCGCCAGATCGAATTCATTCTTCAGCGGCTCCAACTGAGCCATGCGCTTGACGCAATTCGGTCACCAGGTGCCACGCAAAAACTCGATGACCAGGTTTCCCCGCGACAGAAATCCTGACAGAGAAAAAATGCCCTCGCGGTTTGCCGCCGGCAGCAGAAACTCAGGCGCCTGCGACCCGACCACCAGAGTCTCTGTCCGGTCCCGCATTCCTGAGTCGACTCTAGTGCACAACCTGGGCTGTACCGCCTGTGGAAAACAGCCGTGAACCAGCGTAGATAAGGCCTTGATTTATAATCCTCGATTCCGAGGTTGGACGTGGCAGAACCATATGGCGTCGCCGGATATCTGACGGGGCGGCGGTCTTGGTTCCACAGCGGCGTAAATCAACTCATTACAGAATCCATAACAGAATCCAAGGCGGAAGGAAACTGCATGAGCAATATCGGCGACATTCATGCCCGCGAGGTGCTCGATTCACGGGGCAATCCTACGGTGGAGGCTGAGGTTGGCCTGCTGGACGGCTCGCGGGGCAGGGCCATCGTGCCCAGCGGCGCTTCCACCGGCGAGCATGAGGCTGTCGAACTGCGCGACGGTGATCAGGGGCGTTTCCTGGGCAAGGGGGTGCTCAAGGCAGTGGAGAACGTGAATGGTGAAATCGCCGAGGCCCTGGCGAACATGGACGCCTCCGACCAGCGTGCCCTTGATCAGAAGATGATCGAGCTCGACGGCACAGAGAATAAGGGCCGCCTGGGCGCCAATGCCATTCTCGCCGTCTCCATGGCGGCGGCGCGCGCCGCCGCAAACTGCTTCAAGCTGCCCTTGTATCGCTATCTCGGCGGTGTGGGAGCGAACACCCTGCCTACGCCGATGATGAACATCCTCAACGGCGGAGCGCATGCCGACAACAACGTTGACTTTCAGGAGTTCATGGTGATGCCTGTCGGCGCCGAAACCTTCTCCGAAGCATTACGCTGGGGGGTGGAAGTTTTCCATACGCTGAAGGGTGTGCTCAAGAAGCGCGGTTACAACACAGCAGTGGGCGACGAAGGCGGCTTTGCGCCTTCCGTGAAGTCCAATGTCGAAGCGATTGAGGTCGTCCTTGAAGCCATCGCCCAGGCCGGATACAAGCCCGGCGAGGAGATCGCCGTCGCGCTGGACCCCGCGGCGAGCGAGTTCTATCAGGATGGCAACTACGTCTTCAAGAAGTCCGACAAGTCCGCCAAAAGTTCTGACGATATGGTCCGATTCTGGGCTAAGTGGGTGAAGGACTATCCGATCGTGTCGTTGGAAGATGGGCTTTCGGAAGCTGACTGGGACGGTTGGCAGAACCTGACGAAGGAGCTGGGAAACAAGATACAGCTCGTCGGAGACGATTTGTTTGTCACCAACGTGACCTTTCTACAGGAAGGAATCGACAAGCAGGTCGCTAATTCGATCCTCATCAAGGTTAACCAGATCGGGACCGTCAGCGAAACCCTGGACGCCGTCGATCTGGCGCGGCGCAATGGTTACACCTCGGTGATCTCGCACCGCTCCGGTGAAACCGAAGATGCCTTCATCGCCGACCTGGCGGTCGCAACCGGCGCGGGTCAGATCAAGACCGGCTCAGCCTCGCGCACCGACCGGATCGCCAAGTACAACCAGTTGCTGCGGATTGAAGAGGAGTTGGGGAACGCCGCGAGATTTCTGGGATTGAAGGCGCTGAAGTACCAGGCTAAAAGCTAAGGCCAGGAGCTGAAAGTTTGTCGCGTCCCAAACCACTGGTTCTCGTGATCCTTGACGGCTGGGGCTATCGCGCCGAGACCAGCGCCAATGCCATCGCCCTGGCCCGCAAGCCGACCTACGACCGCCTGCTGCGCGACTATCCCAACACCCTCATCCAGACCAGCGGCCGCTATGTCGGATTGCCCGATGGACAGATGGGGAACAGCGAAGTCGGACACCTCAATATCGGCGCTGGCCGCATCGTGCACATGGACAGCACGCGCATCGAACTGCTGATCCAGAGCGGAGAATTCTTCTCCCAGCCCGTGCTTCTCGCCGCCATGAAGAATGCGCGCAGCGGCGGTCGTCGTTTGCACCTGTTCGGTCTGGTCTCAGACGGCGGCGTGCACTCCTACCAGTCGCATCTTCACTCCTTGCTCAAAATGGCCCGGCAGACCGGAGTGGAACGCGTGTTCGTGCATGCCTTCATGGACGGCCGCGATACCTTGCCCACTAACGGCGCCGGCTATCTGGAACTGCTGCAGCAGAAGATGCGCGAGTTCAATACCGGCAAAATCGCCTCGGTGAACGGGCGCTACTACGCCATGGACCGCGACAAGCGCTGGGAGCGCATCGCCAAGGCTTTCAATGCGATGGTGAACGGCGACGGCGAAGGCGGGAAATACGTGGACCCTGTGCAGGGTGTAAAGGAGTCCTACAACAAGAATGTCACCGACGAGTTTATCGTCCCGTTCGTCTGCGTGGACAATCGGGGCGAGCCGCTGGCCTCCATCCGCGACGAAGATTCCTGCATCTGCTTTAACTTCCGCGCCGATCGCGTGCGCCAGATCACACGCGCCCTCACCCGCAACAGCGGGCTGAATCCTCAGGGGGGAAGCGATCTGCCCGGAGCTGCTGATCTCGACGCCGCCATCCCCAGGGCAAGGACACCAAAGAATCTCCATTACGTTTGCATGACCCAGTACGACAAGAAGTTCACCCTCCCCATGGTGATCCCGCCGGAATCGCTCGACAACATCCTGGCCAACGTGATGGGACAGATGAACCTGCGCAACCTGCGGGTGGCGGAGACCGAGAAATACGCGCACGTTACTTATTTCTTCAACGGCGGCGTGGAACAACCGTTTCCCGGCGAGGATCGGGTGCTGGTGCCCTCGCCTAAGGTTGCAACCTACGACCTGAAACCGGAGATGAGCGCGGGTGGCATTGCCGACGCGGTTGTGAAAGCAGTGGAGGACGGGGTTTTCGACGTCATCATCGTAAATTTCGCCAACGCGGATATGGTTGGCCACTCCGGCAAGATCGAACCTACCGTCAAGGCGGTCGAAACCGTCGACGCCTGCCTGGGACGCATTGAGACCGCGGTGCGCTCCCGGGGCGGAGCCATGCTGATTACGGCCGACCACGGCAACGCCGAGATGATGATCGATCCGGCCACCGGCGGTCCGCATACCGCCCACACCACCAATCCCGTGCCCTTCATTGTGGTCGCAGCCAACGGAAAGCAGTTCTCCCTCAAGTCGGGAGGCTCGCTGCGCGACATTTCGCCCACCCTCCTGGGCATGCTGGGAATTCCGCAACCGAAGGAAATGACCGGCAGCGACCTTCGCATGGCGGCGGGCAAGGATTGAGACGAACGGCTATGAAGCTGCTCACCGTTCTGCGTCATCCGTTCGAATTGTGGAACTCGCCCGCCTGGCTTTCCGATCGCATTCACGCCGACTTCCCGGTCGTCGAAGCAGTGCAGCGCTCCAGCTACGAGGGCATCGAAGAATATCTGCGTGATGCCGAAGTCGTCATCGCCTGGTCGCTGCGCCCCGAGCAGTTCAAGCACGCGAAGAAGCTGCGCTGGATCCATTCTCCGGCGGCGGCCGTCCATCAGTTGATGTTTCCGGAGCTGATCAACAGCGACGTCATTCTGACCAACAGCAGCGAGGTTCACGGCGTCGTCGTTGCCGAACACGTCATGGCGCTGGTGTTTGCCTTGGCCAAGCGCCTGGCGCAGGCGGTTCGGTTTCAGCCCAGGCATACCTGGGGACAGGAAGCCCTCTGGCTGGCCCATCCTCCGCCGCGGGAAATTGGCGGCGCCACGCTCGGTCTGGTGGGCTTGGGCGGCATCGGACGGCGGGTCGCCAAATTCGCCTCCGGCGTGGGCATGCGAGTCATCGCGGTTCGTGAGCACCCGGGCAAAGAAACGCCGGATGGTGTGGAGCAGGTGCTGCCCTCATCGCAGCTCGACGAACTGCTCTCTCAGTCCGATTATGTCGTTCTGGCCGCGCCGGTCACGCCGAGTACGGTCGGCCTGATGAACGCTGTCCGCCTCGCCAGGATGAAGCCAGACGCCTACCTGATCAACGTTGGCCGGGGTCCGCTGGTGGATGAAGTGGCGCTGGCGAGGGTGCTGCGCGAACATAAAATCGCGGGCGCCGCACTGGATGTGTTCTCAGAAGAACCGCTGCCCGCCGACTCACCCCTGTGGGAGCTGGAAAATCTCCTCATCACACCTCACACCGCCGGCATCACCG
>CAYOZX010000022.1:19368-22522 GCA_964408515.1 uncultured Acidobacteriaceae bacterium
CCCCTGTGGGAGCTGGAAAATCTCCTCATCACACCTCACACCGCCGGCATCACCGAGAAGCTCTGGGACCGCCATTATGCCTTGATCTCAGAGAACCTGCGCCGCTACCTGAAGGGCGAGCCGCTGCTTGGGCTCGTGAACAAGAAGCAAGGGTATTGAAGACGCCGTCGAAGCGAAGAGTCGGTGGGTTATTTCACCTTCTCAGACTCGGCTTTGCCTTCCTTGAAGACGGGAACGGCCGGATCAGCATCCTTCCACAGATTGAGAAAGTCCTGATACGCCGCGCGTGCTTTGGCGGCGTCGCCGGAGAGAGCATAAGCGCGGGCCAGGCCGAGGCGGGCGAGGGCGCCGAGCGGGAAATTGATGGTTACGCCGGAGTGGTCGAGAAACTTCTGGAATTCGGCCGCAGCCGCGGCGCCATTGTGCGCCTTGAGCTGAGCCAGGCCCCGAATGTACACCGGGTACATGGTCCCGTACTGCCAGGGCGGCGCCTGCCCCAGATCGTAGGGCGCGGCGGCCTCGAGAAATACCAGGGCCTGCGGCGCATTATTGGCATTCAGCTGCAGCGCTGCTTTCACCGTAGGCAGCCAGTAAACCTTCAGCATGGTTTGCGACGGGTAAGCTTTCTCCAGTTCGTCAGCCAGGGCCTTGGCGGGGGTACTGTCGCCTGCCCTGGCCAGGGCCAGCGCCGCGAATAGTTTGACATCCCGGCCCGGCGCCAGCTTCAAGGCCGCGGCCACGGCCTCTTTGGCCACAGCCGCATTGCCAAATTCCGCTTCCCGCAAGGCCGAGTACACCTGCCACAGCGCCGCTGTTTCCTTGCTGTCCGCGCGGACGGCCGCGTCCACCGCGCGCCGCGAGAAGTCCCGCGCCTTGGTGAGCCTGCCGTAGTAGGCCTCGGTATCTGATTGGGAGGAGAGCAGCAAGTCCTCGCTCCCCGGCTTGCCCGCGGCCCAGGCCACTTGCCTCTCCATCTCCCGGCTGTCGCCCTTGGCGAACGCGAGCAGATAAATGCCCCAGTGCAACACCTCGCCCTCGAACTTGCGTTCCTGAGCCTGCTCGATCGTTTTCTGCGCGTCCTCTACGCGATTCAGCGCCAGATAAAGCTCGGCCAGGTTGAAATATCCCACCACGTCGGGTTCCAGTCGCTGGCTTTCCAGAGTCTCAGCCAGAGCCTTGTCGTATTGTCCAAGCTCGGTGTAGATGTAACCCAGGTTGCCTGGCGGGATTGCATCCTGGGGATAGCTCTTGGCCCAAAGCTCGTACACCTGGATCGCCTGTTCCAACTCGCCGGTGACGTAGGAGTAGTACAGGGACGAGATGCGATAGCGCTCCCGCTCGCTCACCCGCTCGCGCAGATCGTAGGCTTTTTTGATGTATTCCGCCGCCAGACTCGCCTGCCCGAGGTTGCCGTAAGTGAGACCCAGGCTGGCGTAGGCCACGGCAAACTTGGGATCGAGTTCGATGGCGCGCTTATAGAATGGAATCGCCTCAGCGTTGCCCCGGCCCCGAAAGGTCATGATCCCCATGCTGAAGGCCTTCAGAGCTTCCAGCGAGGGCGTGGTCGCTTCCACCGGGACGTCGAACTTCTGGACCGTAGCCAGCGACTCACCCAGCTTGGCTCGCAGACTCGAGGAAGCCTTTCCCAGAGCTTTCAGAACATCCTGCTTGGTGCCGGCTTCCACCTGCTCTTTGGCCAGAGTGTCGCCGCTGCTGCAGCCGACCGCGTCCACTCCCAGAACATATTGGCCTCCCAGGTTGGAAATCGATCCCACCAGGAATGCTTTGCTGCCGGTGCGGATACACAATTCGCGGGCGATCTCGCGGCTAATCTTTTCCGTCGACGGGCGCCCCATCAGGTGCAGGGTGTCTTCCACCCGGCGATCGGAAAGAATGTTGAGGAAGGGGGATTGCCCCAGTTGCACCGCCAGGGCCTGCTTCAAAGCGTCATCAAAAACCGGATCCCCGGTTTTATTCTCGAAGTCGGCAAGCACGATGCTGTCCTTGGTGGTTAACGGGGCCGCCGGCCGCGAGCGAAAGTAAAAGACGCCCGCCACCAGCGCCGCCACGGCCAAGACGCCAGCCGGAACTGCAATTTTCCAAAGACCTCCGCCTCTAGTGGGCACGTCTGTCGGATGGACCGCCCCTGAAGATGCCGGCCTCGACGACGCTCGTCCGGCATCTGACGCGCTGCCCGCGGGTGTTTGCGGCCCCGGTGCAGCCGCA
This sequence comes from uncultured Acidobacteriaceae bacterium, assembly GCA_964408515.1. Taxonomy (GTDB): domain Bacteria; phylum Acidobacteriota; class Terriglobia; order Terriglobales; family Acidobacteriaceae; genus CAYOZX01. The sequence continues at coordinate 21,595 of CAYOZX010000022.1, forward strand.
ACGACGGGCATGGCGCCCGACGAAGCCAAGCCGAGCCCGCTCTCCCGTTTCAGTCGCTTCAGGTCGGCGCGCATATCGGACGCGTGCTGGTAGCGCAGGTCGCGGTCCTTCTCCAGGGACTTGTTTACGATTCGCTCGAACTCCGCCGGCAAGTCGGGGTTCAGACGAACCGGCGGAACGGGCGCGCGGTTGAGAATGGAGTCAAACACGCCGGCGGTGCTGTCTCCGCGGAAGGGCACCTGGCCGGTCGCCATTTCATAAAGGACGGCGCCGAAAGAAAACAGGTCGGTGCGCGTGTCCAGCTCCCTGGCCCGTGCCTGTTCCGGGGACATGTAAGCGACCGTGCCGATGGCGGCGCCCCGGCTGGTCAGCTGGTCGTCCATCGTGCCCGAGTGGGTGTTCAACGCCGCCATCTGGCTGGCCGAGCTTTGTGCCGAGGCTACCTTGGCCAGCCCAAAGTCGAGAATCTTGGCGTGGCCGCGTCGGGTGACAAATATGTTCGCTGGTTTGATGTCCCGGTGGATGATCTTTTCGCTGTGGGCCGCATCGAGCGCGTCCGCAATCTCGATGGCCAGCGTCAGCAGCGCCTCATTGTCCAGGGGACGGCCGGTAATCATGTGCTTCAGCGTCACCCCGTCCATATACTCCATGACGATGAAGGCACGGCCGTCGTGCTCTCCGAAATCATGGATGGTGCAAATGTTGGGGTGGTTCAAGGCGGAGGCGGCGCGGGCCTCCCGTCGGAATCGTTCCAGAGCCTGTGGATCCTTGGCGACGGCATCGGGCAGGAATTTGAGGGCAACGGTGCGGCCTAGGTTACTGTCCTCGGCCTTGTATACGATGCCCATGCCCCCACCACCGAGTTTCTCGGTGATGCGGTAATGCGATATCGTCTTTCCGATCACAAGGCAGCAATCTTAGGGTGGGT
>CAYOZX010000023.1:0-12100 GCA_964408515.1 uncultured Acidobacteriaceae bacterium
GAGGTATTTCGGAGGAACTCCAACAGGGACCCATGAAATTGATTCGTCCCCGACTTTGTCGTCAGCAGCACGGTAGGGCCCGCACGCGTCCCGTATTCGGCAGAGTAGTTGTAGGTAAGAACCTTGAACTCCTGGATGGCATCGATGGAGGGCAAGATAGCGATGCCCCCGGCAGTCAGCTCATTGTTATCGTTGCCGTCCAACAGCCAATCGGTGCTGCTGACTCGGGAACCTCCCACAGAAAGGGAAAAAGAGCCGCGCGTCGAGACCTCGCTGCTGCCGCCGCCATTGAAGAAACTATGCGGATTCGTCTCTTGGGTTGTTCCCGGTGTCAAGGTCGCCAACTGAACAAAGTTGCGGCCATTCAAGGGGAGCTGAGCAACCTGCTGGGAGGTGATGACCTGGCCCAGGGTCGGATTGCTGGTCTGTACCGCGACCTCGGTGGCGGTGACCTCGACTGCCTGTGTGACCGAGGCGGGGGCGAGGGCGAAGTCAAACTCGCGACGCTCATCTACCTGCAAGCGGATGTCTTTCTGCTCGGCGGGAGCAAAGCCGCTCGATTCCACCCGCAGGGAATAGACGCAAATGGGCAGCAGGGGCATGAGATAGCGGCCGGCGTCATCCGTCTTGGACTCGCGGGTCAGGCCTGTATCTACGCCGGTTGCTTTAACCGTGGCGCCGACTACGACAGAGCCGGTTTTGTCGGTGATGGTTCCGAAGAAGCTTCCGCTAGCCTGGCCATAAAGCAGTGAACAAAGTGTGAAAGGCAGACAACACGAAAGTATGAGCAGGATTCTTTTTCTCAGCATAATCTCCCCCTGGGCAGCGTCATTCGAGCGGCTGATGACTCGCCCCTTCTCCCCACAAGAAGTTTGCGTCGGAGCAGGACAACTTCCGCTGGTCTCGACGTGAAGTTGTCGTCATGGACAACCGATCAGCAGGAATTCCGATCTCATCGCGAAAATCTAGCGCAGAACGATACTGCTATCGCACCTCAAGTGTCAACCAAAAGACAGAGATTAACGACGTCTAAACCGGAAAGGATGCGAAGGCGTGCGAAGAACACCCAGGCCCGAACCGCTGCAGCGGCCATGAGACAGACTTGCAGGAAGGTAAGGTAGGGTGGGCCAAACTCGCCCGGCGCACGGCTGGGAGCGGCTACGGCTGTCTGTCTAGCAGGTTGAGGGCCTGTTCGGTGGTGATGAACTTTGCCCCGAGGGCTTTGAGTTCCGCGATGGTCCGGTTCCCGGTTTCGGAGGCCAGGGTTTCGATGGCATCCTCGACGACCGCCACGCGCCGCCCGCGCTGCAGCAGTCCCTTGGCGGCATACTGGACGCAGTATTCGGTGACTACGCCGAAGACAACAAACAAGGGCTCGGCGCCGAGCCGTTCCACCAGCGCATGGGCGTGACGGCTCTGGAAAATATCGAGCGTCTGCTTCTCGAGAAGGATCTGCTGATAGGCGGCAAGGTCGGGAGGCAGGGCGGCATCGGCTTGGTTGGGTATGACGGCGACACGGTCCGTGAGGGCTTCAGGGACGAATGCAGAACCAGGTGTGCCGTTGACGCAATGCGGCGGGAAGGTGGAGAACTCAGGATCGTCTTTGGCGTGATAACAGCCGTGGGAGACGAGAAATACCCGCCCCTGGCGCGCGGCGTCCGTGAGCTTGCGCAGGTTGGGCAGCAATTTCTCTGCGCCGGGCACGTAGAGCTTGCCGCCGGGCAGCATGAAATCGGCCTGGGGATCGACTTCCCAGAAGATGACTTTGCGGGATACCATAACCATTCTGCCTGCGCGCCTTTGTCCAGCTTTGCAGACAACAGAAATTCCGTCAAACCCATTACCCAAGTGAGGTGCGTCCATGGCCCACGATGAAGCCGCCAAACCCAAAGCGCGGTCGCGCATGGTGATCCGCAATATTGGCCTGTTGCTGAGCGGCGACCTGAAGAAACCGATTCTTGCTGCGGACACAGTCGTGGCGGTGGACGGAAAGATCACGATGGTGGGCAAAGCGAACGAGGTTGACGCCGAAGGCGCGACGCTCGTAATCGACGCCAAAGGAACGACGGTGATGCCGGGGCTGATCGATAGCCACGTGCATCCCGTCGCCGGCGACTGGACGCCGCGGCAAAACCAGCTGGGCTGGATTGAAAGCTACATGCACGGCGGGGTCACAACCATGATTTCCGCGGGGGAAGTGCACACGCCGGGACGGCCGAAGGACGTCGTGGGACTGAAGGCGATGGCGGTATTTGCGCAGCGGGCATTTTCGGCATTCCGGCCAGGAGGAGTCAGAATTCATGCCGGGGCCCCGGTGCTGGAACACGGGATGGTGGAACAGGACTTCAAGGACCTGGCGGCGGCAGGCGTAACCATGCTAGGCGAAGTTGGGCTGGGAAGCGTGAAGGATGGAGAAACCGCGCGCCAGATGGTGAGTTGGGCGCGAAAGTACGGGCTGCAGAGCACCATTCATACGGGCGGACCTTCGATTCCGGGGTCGAGCCTGATTGACAAGGACATCGTCGGGGCCGCTGATGTTGCCGTAACAGGCAACTTAAACGGAGGGCATACGGCATTACCGGACGACCAAATCGTGGCGCTGTGCGAAGAGTCTCCCCGCGCGCTGGAGATCGTCCACAATGGCAACGAACGAGCTGGACTGCTGACGCTGCGAACCGCGAAGGAGCTGGAGCAGCTCGACCGCGTGATTCTGGGGACGGATTCGCCGGCGGGGTCGGGAGTCCAGCCACTGGGCATTCTGCGGATGATTTCGATGTTGTCGTCGCTGGGAGAGGTGGCAGCGGAGGTCGCGGTCTGCTTTGCGACCGGGAACACGGCAAAAATCCGCAGGCTGGATTGCGGAATGATCGAGGCAGGACGGGCGGCGACGTTTGTTTTGATCGACAAAGCGCAGCATTCGGCAGGGAAGGATGTGCTGGACAGCATGCGGCGGGGAGATTTGCCGGGGATCGGGATGGTAGTGATCGATGGCGCGGTGAGTGCCGGCAGAAGCAGAAACACGCCGCCGGCAACCACGGCGCCGGAGGTGATAGGGAGTTAGACCACGAGCAAGCTGCGTTGCTGCGCCCGGCCGGGCAGCGGGCGCCCGCCCACGCAGCCATGGCCGGTCGGCATGAGCACTGCGCTGAGCCGACTACGGCATTCCAAGGGAAGCGGCGATGGATTTCCTGTACTCGCCAGCTTTGGCCAGCACTTCTTCTTCCTTCACGGTCAGGAGCTTTTGGTCGCGCATCACCACACGGCCGCCAATGATGACCGTCTGCACGTCGCTGCCTTTGAGAGCATATGCAATCTGAGCGTAGACGTCGTACATCGGAACTGCGTTGGGCTCGTTCAGGCTGATGAGAACCAGATCGGCTTTCTTGCCGGCTTCCAGCGATCCGATTTCCTTGTCCATGTGCAGGGCGCGCGCTCCCTCGATCGTGGCCATTTCCACCACGGCTTTGGCATTGAGCGCAAGCGGATCGACCTTGGTAATCTTGGCGAGTTTGGCGGCCAGGTCCATCTCCTCCATGAGATCGAGATCGTTGGTGCTCCCGGCAGGGCCGTCGGTGCCGAGGCCGACAGCGATTCCGGCGGCGCGCATGTCGGGCACGGGGGAGACGCCGCTGGCGAGCATCATGTTGCTGGAGGGATTGTGGACGCACCCAACCTGCCTTTGCGCCAGAATTCTTTGATCGGCGGCATCGACGAAGATGCAGTGCGCGGCGAGAACGTCAGGTCCCAGGATGCCCAGCTTATCCAGATACTGTACGGGTGACAGGCCGTTCTGTTTCAGGCTGTCATCCCATTCCTTCTTCATTTCTCCCACGTGAATCAAGATGGGGGAACGATATTTGCGCGCCAGAGCGGCGGAGTCCTGCAGCGTCTTTTGCGAACAAGTGTAGATGGAGTGAGGGGCGACGGCTGCGCGGATCAGTGGATCGCCCTGCCATCGTTTCAGAAATTTCTCGGTGTAGGCCAACGCTTCAGCCGTGGATTTGTTGTCCGGGACGGGAAAGTCGATAACAGTTTCTCCCAGAACGCCGCGCATTCCGGCAGCCTTGGTTTCTTCAGCGACAGCGTCCTCGAAGTAGTACATGTCGGCGAAAGTCGTGACGCCGGAACGAATCTGCTCGGCGGCAGCCAGCCGCGTTCCCCAACGCACGAAGTCCTCGTTCACGTTCCTGGCTTCGGCGGGGAAGATGTACTTGTACAGCCAATCGTTGAGTGTGACGTCATCGTGCAGGCCGCGGAACAGGGTCATCGGCACGTGGGTATGGCCGTTAATGAAGCCGGGCAGGACGAGAGAGCCTTTGGCATTGATAATCTGACCGGGGGCGTAGCGGGCTTCCAGTTCGCCGCGCCGACCAACTGAAACAATTTCGGCCCTCGTGATGGCGATAGCGCCGTCGTCGATAACGGCGCGAGCGGCGTCCATGGTAACGAGCGTGCCCCCGCTGACCAGAAGATCCACCCTGGTTTTGTGGCTTTGGGCGTAAGCCGGACTGTTCAGGAAAATCAGCGCCAGCAAAAAGGAGAGACAGGAGCGAAGAGGCATAATTCCCCCGACGGGTTGACCGCGAGATATTTATCCCGGACAACGCAGTTTAGCAAGACTGAAAGCTCGCGGGAGGGTGGCTCAAAGACCGCCGGCCTGTTCAACGCTGTCAGACAACCCTGGAGTCGTGCAAGTGAGGAGCGGTCCCCGAAACCGGCGGCCTCTGGTTCTGAGATGCGGAGCGTTGACGACGGGAAATCGCGCCTGCCCGGGGCATACTCCAGAGATACATGGCTGCGTATGCCCGCCAAGGCCGCCAAGCCTCAGCACGCTTCTCCAGTTCGCGAGAACTCCTCAGTCTCAGAGAACGCTGAAGGCCAAGGTCAGTGGAGGGAAACGCATCCGGCTCCCCGAGCGCTCGCATGGCTACGTATTCGGCCGTCCATTTCCCAATACCGGGGATCTCGCAGAGGCGAGTCAAGAAAGAATCGGAGTCCACCACGCCTTCAAATAGAATCTGCCCCTCACACACTCCGCGGGCAAGGGCGCGAATAGTCTCGGCGCGAGCTGCGGTCAAGCCGATGCCGGTCAGCCTGGCATCCGCCAGGACCTCGGGTGGAGGAAAGAGGTGAGTCAGGCCCCCTGCGCCAGAGAACGGCCGGCCAAAGGCTTTCACCAGCCTGCCCGCAAGAGTTGTTGCCCCCTTGACCGTGATCTGCTGGCCGAGAATGGCGCGCGTGGCCAATTCAAAGCCATTCCAGCAACCCGGCACGCGCAGGCCGGGTGCTGCGTCAATCTGCCTGGCTAACTCCGGATCGGTTCTCAGGCACTCAGCTATGGCTGCCCAGTCCGCATTCAGATCGAACATGGACCGAATCCTCTCCGTAATCGAAAAGAGGCGACGTGGATCGCCGAACAGAACACGCACGGCCAGGGCGTCCCTGCCCCGGTCGAGCGAAACTTCGATGAGCCCATGGCTGCCTTGCACGGAAATGAGCCGGCGATAGGTGGCACAGTCGACCACTTCAACTCCGGGCGTGGCACGCGGCGCAAGAAATGCCAACATACCGTGCCAGTCGTACGGCGGGCGGAAAGGAAGACGGAACTGGTATTGGTTTTCCGGCTGAACCACCGTCTGCCGCGCCAGACGGCGGATCTGAGTGGGTGTTCGCCGATAGACCTTGCGGACCGCCGCGTTGAATCGCCGCACTGATCCGAAGCCCGACGCCAGGGCAAGCTGGTTCATGGGCAAAACCGTTTCATCAATGAGCTTCTTCACAAAATGCAAACGCCGAGTCTGAGCCACAGCACTGGGGGTCGCCCCCAGATGCCGGACAAACAGACGCCGCAAATGGCGCGAGCCGACTCCGAGACGCTCCGCGAGTCCTTCCACCCCTCCGTCGTCCAGGCCGCTCTCTCCGATCAGCCGCAAGGCCCGTGAAACCGTGTTTGGAGTCCCCAACCATGCGGGGGTGCCAGGCGAGCATTCCGGACGGCAGCGAAGACAAGGGCGAAAGCCCGCGGCGGCGGCGGCCGCGGCGGTAGGAAAGTATCGGACGTTCTTCTCCTTGGCTGTGGGCGCGGGGCAGATGGGCCGGCAGTAAACCCGGCTGGTGAGCACGGCGATAAAAAACTTGCCGTCGAAGCGCGGATCCCGCGACAGCCTGGCCCTCGAGCACACCTGCCATTTCAGATTCATGGCTTCGCGGACTCAATGATAGCCAATCCCAAGACCAGGAGTGGACGTTTTCGGACCAGGCTCGACAGGTGTCCCACAACTCCTGGCAGCGCGGAGCGAGAGCCGCGTCCGAAAACGTCCAGACTCCAGACAGCGATGTCCGGAAACGTCCGGTTTTAGCCATGCAGGCGCTCTATCTTCACAGCACGAGATTCATGTACTCCTTCTTTCGCCAGTGCGTGGAATGTCCGAAGTGCCTCACACGGTACCTGATTGCCTTCAGCCCCTTCCGCAATGGGTCCTACATCGTGCGAACCGCCGCCGGAGCGTCGGAGGAATACATTCTGTATTGCGCGTGTGGCAGGCCTCCTGCCGCCACTCGATGGAACGCGAGAGATGTAGGGAGATACGCAGTCTCGAAATCGGCCCACGATCGCGGTTACGGGACACCGGAAGAAATTGCGCCGATCCGAAATCAGGCACGCGATGTTGTTCCAAGTGGCAGAAGCATGGGATCGCGATGCGATCAGCCAAGGAGGGCGACACCGCGGTGGTGACTGGCGAAACGTCTTTGGGCAGTCTTCTTTGCCGCTGCCTCAGGGGGGAGCAGTGATCGCCACGCCCGGAGGAATGAGCTATCGCAGACCGTCTTCGCCCTTAATCTGGTCCTTGGTGAGGCCGCCGATACGAGGCAACGGACGTCCGCTGTCCGTCACCGCCACTGCCACCATGATCTCGTCGGCGCGGGGAGCATCGTTGATGCGTACCTCCATGCCATCGAAATGGCTGCGGACGAAAGCGGCATCCTTGTGGCCAAGAGGGATGTCGAGGGGGGCTCCGAGGCCTCCGCGCTTTTTTGAAGACGGAATCAGCGCGGCGCCCTTGCCGAGAACTTTCCGGACTGGCGCACCGAGCTTGGGATGGAGGATGGCGGCGGCGTGCTCGATCTCGCCATTCTCGCCTACGGCCGCGGCCTTGCCGTAGCTTTCCACGCTCGCGCCGGGAATTCCGAGCGCTGCGACGGCGCGCTGTGTGAGCAACTCGCCGAGTTCCTCGCCGATGGTCATGAGCTCCGAGAGGTCCTCCACATATTTGCCGGCGCAGGGATTGGCGATGACGGCCACGGCGGCGGCCCGGCGGGTGGGAGGATCGACCGCACGTCCCATCTCGATGCGCGTCTCTTCAACGAAGATGGCAAGCTTGCGGATACTGGCTTTCATCGCAGTCCGTCCTCTCCTTTGATCTCGGAGGCGTTGAGGCCGCCGACGCGAGCGTGTACGCGCCCTCCGGTGGTCATCACCAGGGCGAGAAGAATTTCGTGGGCGCGAGGGGCGTCAGCGATCCCCACTTCGATGGCGTCGAAGTGACTGCGTACATAGGCGGCGTTGATGTGGGTTATGGGCACATCCAGGCGGGCGCCGGGGCCGCCCACCTTCTTGGTGGACGACACGATAGCTTTCGCCCCGCCCAGAACCTCCCGCATGGCATACCCGCCAGGAACATGCCATAAGGCGCCGTGCTCGAGTTCACCCGCGGAGCCGACGATGGCACCTTTGCCATAACCCTCGATGGCTTCGGGATTTCCACCCAGGGCTTTCACCAGAGCGCGGGCCATTTCCAGGCCGAGAGGCTTGAGGTCGTCCATGAAAGGGGCGATGTCGGCGACGTAGGAACCTGCGAAGGGGTTGTGGATCACGGCGAGGGTGGCGGCGCGGCGGAGCGGTGCGGAAGCGACGGGACCCCCTTCGTGGAAGATCTCTTCTACCGTGGTGAGGGTTTTGCGGATGCGGACGTCAGGCATGAAGTGCAATCCTAGCAGGCTCAAGCAGTAAAAGAATGCCTCGGGAGGCTAAGGCCGCTGGACCAGAGGATTCGCTTCGCAGCGCTGAAGCCCTGCAACATCCAGGATCGCCTGACTCCTCGACGCATTGCCTCCTCCAACAGAAGGCTCGAGACAGCGGATTCCTCCGGCCTGAAGGTCGGAATGACAAAGCCCAGGAATGTCAGGCGAAACCGTACCGATGACTCTCGTCTCACCCTGCAAGCGAAGGGCGCTGGCGTGAATCAAGCCGGACGCAAGCAGCAAATCGGCTTCGGCTGCGCCAGCGTTAAGCGCTTCGGAGATTTCATGCGGCGAGAGTAAGCCGACGTTTTGCGTCACGGGCATGCTCCCCAGATCGCTATCAGGGACGAGATCGCAGGCGGGAATGCGTGTTATCGCCGGGTGCCCCGGCAGGTTCACCGCGTTGGCGATGATGGTGGCAGCGGCGTCGGCGCCTGCGGCTGTCGCGGCGAGGACGGTCACGGCATCGGCGATGCCCAGAGAGAAACTGCGTCCCCGCCAGCCGCTGGTAGCGATGCCGCGCACAGCTTGGTGTGAGTCCACGACCGCTGCGCCGAAAAGCGATGGATGATCCGGACGCTCTACCATCCCAACGACGAAGCGCTCTCCCGCCGCAAGGTACAGGGCGATGTCGCCGCCATTATTGACGTAGGCACGGGAAAGATCGGCGGCGGAGGTCATAGCGGCGAGAATTTCTTCGGCCACCGCCCCGGCGACCGCGGCCATGGGAGTGATGAACACCCGTCCGCAGAACGGGACCACGGCGGCTGCCATACGCCGGGCGACGGTTCCCCTCGGGAGGGAATGACCTGGCCGTGCGGGCTGGCGCAGAAGGGGCAACTCGGCGCAGAGCTCGTCCAGCACGGTCACGAAGCGAGGTACGACAGCGCGATAGGCGCAGTGAACTTCCTGCTCCACACCGAAGGCTTCGACGATCAGATCGATCGGGCCGTCATGGAGATGCAGACGGCGACCGTCGGGCAGGAAGCGAGTCTGGGCGCGTTCGCTTGCGTGGCTCATGGTTCGTCCCGCCTTAAGGGTCTTGCGGACAGGGGCCAGGGATTCTCCGTTCGCGCCGAAACGTGCTTTCGGCTCTCGCCCTGCATGATGGAATCCAGGGGACGTACGTGGTCCATGTAGCCGCCGAGGGCAGCGTAATCCTTCAACTTTAAGGTGAACTCTATGGGCGCAACCAGTGCAGGGGTAGGGACATAGCCAAAGGCATGCTCGGGCATGCGGGTGACGTCCACCATGAAGGTGATGCCGCCCCCGGGCCAGACGTAGACGGGAGCGCCGCCGCAGGTGACGCGAGTGAGGGTGTCGCGAACGGAGCGAGTCAGCCGCACAGGGTTCTCCGTAACTCCGGCGCGCAGCGAGCCGCCAGCGCCGCCCATGAAAAGAACCGTGCACATGGCCGGCTCACAGTTTTCCCTGATGCGCGCGACGGACTCGCTCAATGAACCTGGCAGGTCGCATTCGAGGGGCTTGAGGGCGTCATCCAACTCGAAATAGGCATGGTGCTCGCCGGTGGTGCTGACCATCAGCATGCGTAGTTTGGGCCAGGCAATCTTGGGGTTGAATTCCTGCAGAATGGACAGCGGGTCTTCAATATTCGTACCACCCCAGGCGGTGCCCGGTTCGGCGACTTTGAAATAGCGGCCGGGAGTCGAGCGCCGGCCTTTCAGCTTGATTCCTGTGGGTGGGATGCCCAGTAGTTTGCCCGCCTGGTGTTCGGAGAGCACGCCGGTAATGTGGTCATCCACGACGACGACTTCGTCAACTTTCCCGAACCACTGCTTGGCAAACATGCCGATCGTGGCTGACCCGCAGCCCACGCGCATGCGCTCTTCGAGAACGCCGTCCACAACCGGCGGGCGTCCTGCCTGTACGATCACGGTGGCGCCATCGTCGATGGTGAGTGTGACGGACTCCCGGTTGCAGAGCTTGAGCAGAGTGTCGCAGGTGACGTTGCCTTCGTTACGGCTGCCGCCCGTCAGGTGGCGCACGCCGCCCAGCGAAAGCATCTGCGAGCCGTATTCGCTGGTCGTGACGTGACCGACGGGTTCCCCCTGGGCGCGAACCAGATTGGTTTCCGGGCCAAGGTGGCGGTCGGTGTCGATCTTCAGCTTCAACCCGCAATAGCTGAAGATGCCCTCGGTCACGACCGTGACCATGTCCACACCCTGAACTTCCGAAGAGATAATAAAGGGGGCAGGCTTATAGTCAGGATACGTTGTCCCGGCGCCAATGGCGGTCACGAAACTGTCCGGGCCGGTGACAATGCTACCGTCCCATTCGCGATCGCGGTCAAGGAAGGGAACGACGGAGTCGCCGCGAGACACAGCGCGATCAAGCACCACGTGCGGATCGATGCGGATCAGGTTCCCGTTGTCGTTGGCATAGCGATCACACGCGCCAGTGCGGCCCGGCTTGATGTAGCAGAGTACCGGGCAGGCGTCGCAACGGATGGCATCGTCTTCAGGCACGGGTTTCTTCCATGGAGGCGGCAGCAAGGATGGCAGCACGGACCCGATCGGGAGTGGCAGGAAGGCGGCGCACGCGTACACCGACGGCATCGTGGAGCGCGTTGAGGATGGCGGGCGCGGTTGGGATGACCGCCTGCTCGCCGATTCCTTTGGCGCCGAAGGGCCCGATGGGCGAGGGATCCTCGATGAGGATTGTATCCACTGCCGGCACGTCGCCGGCGGAGGGAATGAGATAGTCGTGCAGGTTTTCTCCCTTTCCCGGGAAGAATTCTTCCATAAGGGCCATGCCCAGACCCTGGGCAGCTCCACCTTCGACCTGGCCTTCGACCAGCGTCGGGTTGATGGCACGGCCAACGTCGTGCGCAGCCGTGATTCTCAGGACCTTGATCGTACCGAGTTGAGTATCGACTTCAATCTCGGCCAGGTGGGCCCCGAATCCGAAGACCGCGTAGGGAATGCCCTGTCCATTTTCATCCAGCGGACTGGTCGGTGGATCGAACGTAGCTTCACCGGTCGAGACGTAGCCATATTGGTCGAGAGGCAGGTCGCGCAGGCTGAGGACATCTTGCCGTCCGTTCTCTTCGATCCGGAGAGAACCGGGCTCGAAGGCGAGCACCGCGCCCTGGCTGGCGCCGGCCAGCTGAAAAATATTCTGGCGCAGCTTTGTTCCTGCCAGTTCCGCAGCCTTGCCGGTGACGAAGGTCTGTCGTGAAGCCGAGGTTTTACCGCAATCCGGCGTAATGGAAGTATCCCCGGAAACCAGATCGAAGTGGTCGATCGGCGCCCCCAGCGCGTCGGCGCAAATCTGGGTGACGATGGTGTTCGAGCCCTGGCCGATGTCGACCGCGCCCTGGTGGAGCGCGATGCGGCCGTCGGGCTTGAGGCCGACGCGGATAGTTGAAGGATTGGGTAAGGAAGTGTTGCCACATCCGTACCACATGCCAGCTACACCGACACCGCGCCGTCGAGGACCTGAGGTCTTGGCGTTGAAGGCGGCGGCTTCCGCGCGGGCGGTTTGCCAGCGGGGACGCAGCGCCAGGAGGCAGGCGCGAATGCCGGTACCCGGCCCCAGAACCTGTCCGGTTACGGTAGGGGTTTCGTCGTCCAGCGCGTTGAGGATGCGGAATTCCAGACGGTCGATGCCCAGCCGATCGGCGAGATCGTCGTAAAGCTGTTCCTGCGCGATGGCAGTCTGCGGGACGCCAAAGCCACGAAATGCCCCCGCGGGCACCAGATGGGTGTGCACCGCCCGGGTGATGGCGCGGTAGTGCGGGACATGATACGGCCCTGACGCATGAACCGGCACGCGCGCGGCTACGGTAGGGCCCCAGGACGAGTAGGCGCCCGTGTTGAAGTCAGCGGCGAAGTCCATGGCCAGCAGCTTTCCGTCGCGAGTCGCGCCGGCACGCAGCCGCATGTGCGCAGGATGGCGCTTGGTCGTTGAGACGATGGACTCGTGCCGCGAGTACACCATGCGCACCGGCTGCCGCAGAATCCAGGCGGCCAGGGCAATGAATGGCTGCACGGACAGGTCGAGCTTGGCGCCAAAGCCACCACCCACAGCCGAGGGGATAATGCGAACGGATTCAGGA
>CAYOZX010000023.1:12110-19368 GCA_964408515.1 uncultured Acidobacteriaceae bacterium
GATGTCGGCGCGATCCATATAAGGAGCCTGGGTGCAGGCCTGGATCTCGATGCGGTCGCCGACGCGCCGGGCAAAGCCTGCCTCCGGTTCGATATAGGCGTGCTCGATGAAGCCGGTTTCGTATTCGCCTTCGACAACGATGGCGGATTCTCTCAGCCCGCGTTCCACATCGCCGTGAACCACCCGGCCACCCACGAGCACATTGCCTTTACGTCCGGCGTGAATCAGAGGCGCGTCTGGCGCGAGCGCGGCACGGACGGTGGTCAGGGCAGGCAGTTCATTCCAGGTTATGGGAAAATCGGCCAGATCGAGGGATTCGACGGCGGCAGCATCACCGACCAGGGCGGCCACGGCTTCTCCCCGGAAACGGGCCTCGTCCACGGCGAACACCGGTTGGTCGGCGAATGGCGGAATCACGCCGTAGCGATTCTCTCCAGGAATGTCCCTGGCTGTCAGCACCCGGTGGACTCCCGGGTGCGCGGCGACAAAGGCATCCAGATCGCCGAAACAGAAGCGCGCGTGATGGTGTGGGCTGCGAACCGCACGCGCAACCAGCGCCTCGGCGGGGGTTTCGTCCGCGCCGAAGATTTCCGTGCCCTCGACCTTGCCCTTGCCATCCAGGCGAACCAGCCGCCGGCCAACTGCGGCTTCCGACGGAAAAGGGTCCGGCATGCTCTGACGGCCACCTGCCCCCTGCACCGCCGCGATAATCTTGCGATACCCGGTGCAGCGGCAGAGGACGCCGCCAATGGCGTCCATCACCTCCGCCTCGCTGGGCGAAGAATTGCGTTCGAGCAGTGCCGTCGCCGAAACCAGCATGCCAGGAGTGCAAGCGCCACACTGGGAGGCGCCATGAGACAAGAATGATTTCTGGAGCTTGTCGAACAACGGGGCGCGGGCGGAGAGTCCCTCGACCGTGGTGATCTGGCATCCTTCAACTTGTCCGGCCGCGACCAGACAGGAACATACCGGTTCCCCATCCAGCAGAACAGTGCACGCGCCGCAGTCGCCGGCGTCGCAACCCACCTTGGTTCCCGTGAGTCCCAAATGATCGCGCAAGACCCTGGAGAGGCGCTCGCTGGGAGCGACGGACGGCGCTACTTTCCTGCCGTTGACCGAGAACGTGATCGCGGACCGGACGCTGGCCTGGGGAGACACGGTCGTGGCCATGTCAGCGCCCCTCCACGCAAGCGTCCAGGGCACGTGAGACGAGCGCCAGGGCGGCGTCGCGGCGATATTCGGCGGTTGCGCGGACGTCGTCGATCGGCGCGAGCGGCCGCAGGTGCCGGGAAGTCGCGATGGAGCCAATCCCGGGCTCAGCAGGCGCGCCCGTGAGAGCTTTCTCCAGCTCGGGCAGGCGCTGGGCAGTGACCGAGCACGATCCGACCGCCACGTGCGCTTCAGCAACCAATCCGCGCTCTATCCGTACAACCGCCCTCACCATGGCGAAGGAAATCACCAGTTACCGGCGCGCGCCAAGTTTGAGAAACGCGGAGGAAGCATCGTCCAGCCGCCGTGGAACGATCACCTGGGTGAGAATCTCCTCCGGATGGCGCAGCGTTTTGCGGTTGCCCACGATGAACTTCGCCAGGGGAAGACGACGCTTGCCGGCGGCTGAAGCCAGCTCCACCTCGGCGTCCAGCGCGAGCAGCGGTGGAACGCCGTCCGCGGCTGGCGAAGCGTTACAAAGGTTGCCGGCAACGGTGCCGCGATTCTGAATCTGAATGCCGCCGATTTCCCGGGCCGCACTCTTCAGCGCGTCAAAACAGCGAGGCAGAGGCGCCACGACCACGTCGGTCCAGGTAGTCAGGCCGCCGATGCGAGTGACATCGGGCTCGACGACAATGCCCCGAATCTCGTGAACACGGGAGAGGTCGAGAATGGGCCCCACGGCAGGTTGGTCACCCAAAGAGGGGAAAAAGTCGGTGCCACCGGAGAGGACCCGTGCGGGTTGGGCCGCCAGCATCTGAACCGCTTCGTCGACTGTTCCGGGCCGGAAGTACAAGGCCTGTCTCCCCACCGCGCCTCACGCTCGAAGTGAGGTTTTGGCGTTCATTGTGATACGAATGGCTTTCTTTGTACAGTCGCGCGCCACGCAGGCCGCATGGTGAATTCTTACGTGTGGCAGGCGTTCGCAGCCCGGCGGCGGTTGTCGGCCAAGGTTTTATCGAAAAGTAAACAAGGTACGCCCAACCGGGATTTTCGCATTGACTTGCTTGGAACCGTTCCCTAGAGTGCATAACTCATCGCACCAGTGCTGCACTGCTGCTTTTCGCGCAGAAACAGCGGAGGGTACGTGCTCGAGCGCTACTTCAAGCTGACGGAAAATCACACCACAGTCCGCCAGGAGCTGTTGGGGGGCGTGACCACCTTCATGACGATGGCGTATATCGTCGTCGTCAACCCGCAAATCCTGGCTCAGGCGGGCTTGCCCGCAGAAGGGGTGGTATTTGCGACCTGCATCTCGGCGGCGGCAGCCACGCTGGTCATGGGTGTCTACGCCAACTATCCCATCGCGCTGGCGCCGGGCATGTCTCTGAACGCCTACTTTACCTATTCTGTGTGCCTGGGTATGCACGTGCCCTGGCGAACGGCTCTGGGCGTGGTGTTTTTCTCGGGAGCCCTGTTCGTGGTGCTGACGATTACGCGGGTGCGGGAGCAGATCGTCAACGGCATTCCGGACTGTCTGAAGCACTCAACCGCCGCCGGGATTGGCATGTTTATTGCGTTCGTGGGACTGCGGAACGCCAAGCTGGTGGTGGCCAGCCCGGCGACGTTCGTCAGCATCGGGAGCTTTGCCGATCCGGAGGCCCTGGCGGCTTGTTTCGGCATCCTGCTTACGCTGGTGCTGATGGCGCGCAAGCTGACAGGCGCGATTCTGCTGGGAATTCTGGGGACGACTCTGCTGGGCATCGTGCGCGGCATTGCGCACTGGCCCCACGCACTGGCGTCGGTGCCGCACCCCTCGGCCACGTTGCTGCAATTGGATTTTCGCGGGGCGCTGCACCTGGGATTGCTGGAGATCATTTTCGCGTTCCTGTTTGTGGATTTATTCGACAACGTGGGAACCCTGGTCGGGGTCTGCGAGCAGGCCGGGTTTGTGCAGGACGGCAAAATCCCTCGCGTGGGCCGCGCCCTGCTGGCTGATGGGGTGGGAACTATGCTGGGCTCGCTGGCCGGGACGTCTACGGTCACCAGTTACATCGAGAGCGCGGCGGGCGTGGCCGCCGGGGCGCGGACCGGGCTAAGTAATGTGTTTGTGGCGGCCTTGTTTCTAGCGGCGCTCTTCTTTTCTCCCCTGGCGACGGCCATTCCAGGGTTTGCCACCGCGCCCGCGCTGGTTCTGGTAGGCGCGCTGATGACCCAATCGATGGCAAAGGTCGACTGGTCCGAGTTTAGCGATGCCTTTCCCGCCTTTATGACCATGCTGGCCATGCCACTCACGTTCAGCATTGCGACCGGACTGAGCCTGGGAGTGATCTCGTACACAGTCGTGAAGGTGGCCGCTGGAAGGTCTCGCGAAGTGAGCCTGGTGCTGTGGATCCTGACTGCGCTCTTCGTCTTGCGCTACGTGTATCTGGCGGCGTCGTAAGGGGTGGCGGTTCTCCGCGGCCAGAATTCAGCGCAGATTCCTCGGGACTAAAGCCTCTCGAATGACAAGGTGTGGCAAGTGTCCAGATTCTACTCGGCGTCCACGACGCAGCGAAAACCGATGGCGCCGCTGCGGTCGCGGCCTGGCGACATCAGCAGGTATTTCTGATGCTCGTCGAGGCGGTAGGTCTGCGGAAAGTACCAGATCGAGCCCAGAGGCTGATAGGAAGCGCCGCCACGAATGATCGCCGCCCGGGTGTGTGGATCGCGATATTCATCCGTCCATTGGGAAATATTCCCTTCGAGGTCGAGCACGCCGAACCGACTCGCGCCTTGTGGAAAGGCCTCGACATTGGTCAAGGGGCTCATGGTGTGCCCGTGGTCTGCGGGTGGCACAGCCGCTGGATTCCACTCCGAGCCCCAAGGGTAAGCCCGACCGTCGCCGGATTGCGCGGCGAGCTGCCATTCCCATTCATGGGGCAGGCGCTTGCCCGCCCAGGCGGCGTAGGCGCGCGCGTCTTCGATGGACACCCAGGTTATCGGTCTCCGGGCTCCGCCCTCGGGATAGCTGCCATTTTTCCAATCGCGCAGGAAGTTGTGGCCATCGCTTGGGTGGTAGTGTGTTGCGTCCAGAAATCGCTTGAATTCGGCATTGGTTACAGGCGTCCGATCGATGTAGAAGCTGGCGATGTGGAGGCGATGGGTGTGGTAGCGCCGGGGCACGTCCTCCCAGGCATACTGCACGTCCACGCCCGGGTCGTTTCCGCCCTCAATCTCGATGCCGTGGACCTGGAAATCGTAGTCGCTCTCCGGAATGCGAACCATGCCGGGAGGAGCGGATCGCACTTTCCGGGTTGGCGGAATATCGACCATCGTCTGCGTTACCGGCTTCCACTCACGCGAATAGCTCGCAAGCGGGCGCTTTGCACGCTCCGCCATCGAGGACATGAGATTGCGGAGGGAGACAGACGGAGGCTCTGGCGCTGCCAGAATCGCGCCGAAACCGAGACCTTCAATGCTAAAGCTCAACCTTGCTCCGTTGCTCTCCACCGATGGTGTAAGTTCTGAGCCGTGCCACAGGTCGTAATAGCGCGTTCCCGCGGTATGGGGGACGCGTAGCTGCTCTCCCCCCACGTCGTATTCGTTGCGGTTGACAAGTGTCCAGAGCGTGCCTGTCGCGCCGGAGAAGCGGCTGGCAAAGATTCCGGGCTGCAACGTTGCCGCGTGCGGCTCCCAGTCAGCGCTACTCAGGTTTTCAGCGAAGGCGCGCTCAATCCGGGTGAAGCGGAGGATCGCCTCCGCGTCGCAAGGCGTAGTGCCGTACCAGAAACCCCACAGATTCTCCAGGCTGGCATATCCCTGCCCGTTGAAGAAGGCGTGCTGCAGGCTGTCGGTCTTGTCGCGGGTGAAGCGGTCCGTGACCGCGACCATATGGCGCGGTTCGAACCACTTGCTTTTGCTGACCATCGGAATGAAAGGATACGGCCTGCCTTCCCAGGTCACCCAATCGTTCCAGCCGATGTTGGACCAGGCCAGCGACTCGTCGCGGATATCGAACTGAGGTTCGAGAGCGAGTGCGTGACCGGCTGCATCGGACGCTTGCCGGAATTGGGCAGGGACGCTTTCCAGCGTGTCGAAGTTGATGCCGTCGGCGTCAATGTCTTTCAGCAGGTGGGAGACAGTGACCCACGCAGGCGCTGGCTCCTCGCGCGTGCCGGTGTCCCAGGAAATAAGCGGAAAAAAGACCTTCACACCGCGGTGGTGGAACTTTCCGACCATCTCGCGGAGTGCAGAAATTCCCCCGGGCAGGTCGCGCAGGAGGTCGAACTGGTTGCGGTCGTCGATGCCAAGGTTGGGGTACACATGCCAGATAAGAACGGCGTCGACGGAGCCCAGCCGGCTCTCGAGGTCTGAGAGAAAACGATCGACGGTGTACTCCCCGGTATCCGGATTGTAAAAGCCACGGTCCCAGATGAGGACCTGGACCTGCGAAAAAACATGCCGGGTCCAAGCCAGATCGGCGCGATCGTACTGCGAAGCGTCGTAGCGCAGACGGATGCGGCGATCCGCGCGCCACGCTCTCAGGCCTGCCAGCCACGCTGCGGTGTCCGCCGGACTCTGTGGTCCGGAGAAGAAAACTTCCTCCGGCGGCGGCGGCTCGGCCAGATTCATCACCCCATTTGGAGGGATCAGCGGATGGCGCGCCTTCCACTCGTCGGCAAATGCCAGGATGGCCGCGCACAGGGCTCCGGCCAGGACCAGGGACCGCCAGCGCCAAGATATCGGGGAGGGCCTCATAGCGTATCCGGTGGCGAACTCAATACATGATGGTCCTCGTAAGATGATGCGGCCACTCCGTGGTGTGGTAGTGCGTCCAGAGGCGAGCGTCTATCTGCGGGATGATGACCTGCTGCTCCTTGGAGCGCAGCTTGTTGACCTCTTCGCACAGCAGGGCCGTGGCGTAGATGCAGTGAGCGCGAATCTCAACTTCCTGCGGGCTGTCGCGCGGAATCGTCTGGTAGGTTTTGATGGCGTGCTCGAGCTCGGGCGAGTAGCTCACGATCCCCAGAATACGCAGAGCGACGGGCACAATATAGTCAGCAAAGGCCGTCATCTTGTGGACGTCTTCGAGCGGAAACTGTCCCGAGCTTCGCAGTGCCGAGTAGACAAACCAGATGCCCAGCTGCGGCAGTTTGTAGAACTTGATGGTGTCGCCATGGTAAGGGCTGACGTCCTTGAAACGCGGGAACTCGTTGACCAGCCGGTCGATCAGCCCGGCGCCGTTGTCGTAAATGCGCGGCGGGCATGACTTCACAAAATTGTGGAAGCGCCCGTCGTACTTCGCGCCCAGCACCGTCCCCACCTGTCGCCAGATTTCCATCTTTTCGTCCAGCATGGGGATCTCGATGTTGGCGGCGAAGATGCGCTCCATCTGCGGGCGCGTGAGCTGGGCGAGAAATTTGCCGTCCAGGATAGGG
Organism: uncultured Acidobacteriaceae bacterium; assembly: GCA_964408515.1. GTDB lineage: Bacteria > Acidobacteriota > Terriglobia > Terriglobales > Acidobacteriaceae > CAYOZX01. The sequence continues at coordinate 18,680 of CAYOZX010000023.1, forward strand.
GTGCCGCTGTCGAGGGCCCGCTTCATGCAGGCGAAAAGACCGTCGGAGTCGGACCAGTGGCGTCCGGCGTAATCCACCTGAAACTTCACATGCGAGGAAAAATCCGTGAAAGCCGTGTCAACGCAATCCGCCGTCAGAATGAAATCGATGATCTCGTCGGGATGGCTCTGGCCAAACGGCCTTTGATAGTCGGGCATGGGCAGCTCTTCGTATGCCATCCAGCCGGCCACTTCGACGATCTTCTCCACGCTGGTGTGAACATCGCGGGAATGCTCGATGGCGGGATGAAGGCTATCGAGCACCGGGCTGCCCTTGAGGAGCGGCCAGCGCACCGAGGGCGGGCTGCTGCCGGAATTGCGAGCGCCCGCCTTCGCCATTACACCCATGGTTGTCATCGCTTTGAGAAATTCTCGCCGGTCATGAGTGGTTGAGCGCATATTACCCTGGCCGATTTCCCGCCTTCACGCAAGACTGGGCTGCTGATTACGGGCTTAAGCAGATTCCTTGGGCACCTGAAGTCCCCCGGATCCTCAAGACTAAAGGGAGCCACAGTCTGCTGCTACTTTCCCTGGATTCGAGATACAACCATCCGTATAAATCTGTCGTCCTCGATCCCGGTGCAACCCATGGCGTTAGCCGTAACCCTGTCAGCACCCTTAACCACAAGGCCATCCCCGTTCAAACCTTTT
>CAYOZX010000023.1:19378-22319 GCA_964408515.1 uncultured Acidobacteriaceae bacterium
CCTGGCGGACTTCCCCCTTCACACAAGACTGGGCTGCTGATTACGGGCTTAAAGCAGATTCCTCGGGCCTGAAGTCCCTCGCATCCTCAAGACTAAAGGGAGCCCCCCAGCCGGTTGCTACTTTCCCTGTATTCGAGAGACAAACATCTGCAGAAATCTGTCGGCCTCGACCCCGGTACAAACCCTGGCGTTGGCCGTGACTCTGTCGGCGCCCTCAATCACGTAGCGATCACCGTGCAACACGTTGCGCTCGATGTAGCCGCGACGATTGGCGACGGTTTCGCCGCGCGTGAATTCGCCCCGAGTCTCGACGTCGACATGCATCGCCGGCGCGGTCACCAGGGTCGCGTCGATGGCCACACCCACGGCCAAGGGATCGTACATGGGCGTGCCCCCGACCCCGAACTGTGCGGCCAGATTGACCAGGTACTTCGCCACGGCGTAAATGAAGTCGTTGACTGGTCCGTGAGTCTTGCCCAGTTGCTCAAGATATTTGGGCGAGAGCAGGGTCTTGTCGCCCACGTCCAGGCCCACCATGGTCAGAGGCCATCCCGCCTGAAAAACCACTTGTGCCGCCTCCGGGTCGTTGTGGATGTTGGCTTCGGCGGCGGCGTTAACGTTGCCCCCGCTGATCGAGCCTCCCATTAGAATGACCTCCTTCACCAGGGGCACGATCGACGGATCTTTTTCCACCGCCAGGGCGATGTTGGTCAGCGGCCCGACGGGAATAAGAGTGATTTCGTGCGGCGCGGCGTGGACCAGCTCGATGATCAGGTCCGGTCCGAAGCGCGAATCCACCCTGCACTTGCTAGGGGGGAGTTCGACATTCGCCAGGCCATTCTTCCCATGCCAGAACTCCGCCGTGATCAGCTTCTGAAACAGTGGGTGCTGGGCTCCGGCGGAGACCGGAATATCACACCGATTAGCTAGGGACACCATGCGCAGCGCATTCTCCAGCCCCTGCGCTGCGGTTACGTTCCCCGGGACCACCGTGATGGCGCGCACGTCCAGTTCAGGGGAGTTGAGGGCCAGCATCAGGGCCATGGCATCATCGGAACCGGGATCGGTGTCGAGAATGACCTTCCTGGGTTGGGCAGAAACCGTCGACGCGCAGGCCAGGCAAAGAGTGGCACAGAACAAAATCCAGGCAATGAAGCGATTCAAGATTTCTTCTCCGCAATGAGCAGCGAGGTAGCCTAACTTTCACAACGAAAGTGTGTCAAGGATCGGACGGAGCAGTAGTACGCTTTCGCTGCAAACTGCCGTACAATTGCTGTGGTCATGCCCATCGATGACAAGAACCGCCACCGGGTCGCAGATCCTGTGAACGGCGGCTCCGCGGCCGATGTGCTCACCTCAGATTCCCAGGGGGCCATAGCTACCCTGGGCGGACATCCTCTTCTCGCGAATCGTGGCATTCCTCTGAATCTCGACTGGGTGCAGCCGGCACGCGTGAACACCAGCGCTGTCGAACGGCGTGCGCAGACACATGTGACGCGGCGTACGGTGAAAAAGGAGTGGCAGGCGGCGTGGCTACTGCGTGCCGTTACCTGCATGGATCTGACGACGCTCTCCGGCGACGATACGGACGAACGCGTGCGCCGGCTGTGCGCCAAGGGGCGGCGCCCGATTCAGCCCGACCTGGAGAAGCGGCTGGGAATTGAAAGCCTCGAAATCAAGGTGGCGGCGATCTGCGTCTACCCGGCGTTCGTGGAGACCGCGAGGCGCGCTCTTGAGGGCAGCGGCGTGCGCGTGGCCTCAGTGGCCACGGGATTTCCCGCCGGGCTGTCTCCGCTGGCCGAGCGCATAGGCGAGATTCGGCGCTCGGTGGAAGCTGGAGCGGAGGAGATCGACGTCGTGATCACCCGCGGACACGTCTTCGGCGGCAGATGGCAGGCGCTTTACGACGAAATTGCGTCCTTCAAACAGGCCTGTGGCGGCGTCCACATGAAGGTGATCCTGGGCACGGGTGATCTGCTCACTCTGCGCAACGTGGCGCGCGCAAGCTGGGTCGCCATGATGGCAGGCGCAGACTTCATCAAGACCTCCACCGGCAAGGAGCCGACGAATGCGACTCTGCCGGTGGGTTTCGTCATGACCCGAGCCATCCGCCAGTACGCGCAGGAGACGGGAATGGCGGTGGGCTTCAAGCCTGCGGGTGGCATCAAAACGGCGAAGCAATCGCTGGAATGGCTGTCGCTGATGAAGGAAGAGCTCGGTCCCTCGTGGATGCGAGCGCAAATGTTCCGGCTGGGCGCGAGCAGCCTGTTGAATGACATCGAGCGTCAGCTCGAACATCACGCAACCGGACGGTACTCGGCGGATTACAGACATCCTGTCGCCTGAAACAGGCGGCTGAACCGGCAACTTGATTGTCATTCCGAGCGCTTTCAGCCGGAGAAATTTGGTGTGGGCGTTGGGCGCCGTAAAGAGCGGATCGGTCGAAACTGAACTGCGTCGGAATGAGACTGTAGAGGCATGAGTATCGCGGAAAAATTCGTGACCATGGAGTACGGTCGCGCTCCGGAAGATCCGAAGGAAGTGCAGTCCTGGCTCGATCGTCACGGTCGCCGCTTCGGACACTTCATCGACGGATCCTGGCAGCCGGCTGCCGAAGGCAAGTTCTTCGACACGTCCGATCCCTCGACGGGCGAAAAGCTTGCCAGCGTGGCGCAAGGCTCCGCGGCCGACATCGACGCTGCGGTCCGCGCCGCGCGCGCGGCATGTCCCAAGTGGCAGGCGCTCGCTCCCCATGCGCGAGCGCGCTATCTCTATGCGCTGGCGCGCACGGTTCAAAAACATTCCCGGCGCCTGGCGGTGCTCGAGACCATGGACAACGGAAAGCCGATCCGCGAGAGCCGGGACATAGACATTCCGCTGGTGGCCCGCCACTTCTATCACCATGCCGGCTGGGCGCAATTGCTGGAACAGGAATTTCCCG
>CAYOZX010000024.1:0-21434 GCA_964408515.1 uncultured Acidobacteriaceae bacterium
TCCCCTGCGTAACGCCGCGAAAAAATAGCAGCGAAGACAGTGCGACCGGCAAGAGAAAGGCGCTGCAGGCCTTCATGGTTTAAGGGCAGCCTGGGTCTCCGACGGCGGTCGCGCGGTCACATGCGGTTCGGTCAACGTTCCCGTGATGCTGAATCCGGGTGCCCCTTCCCGCCAAAGCTTGATATCCAGTGTCCGCTGCCAGGACGCGGTGCCGCTTACCTGATAGATGCTGCCTGGAGTCTGAAGTTTGCCCTCGTCAACCTTGATCATCTTGTCGTGCAGGTGCAGCTGCCCCGCAAAATGGGTGATGCGAAGGGGATCGTCAGATGCCAGGCTCAGGTGCGGCAGCAAGCTGTCAGACGCCTCCAACTGGAAGATGGCGTCGGCATTGGTCAGCAACTCCTCCACGCTCCGGCCTCGGGTGCTGGCCCCATACTCGACGTTGGCGGTTCCCGTGATCCACCCGTCGTGCATCGCTTCCGCCAGTTGCGACAATGAACCTTTTGTCACCGTGCCTGCGCCGCGAAAGATGGGCGGACTTGCGATGAAATCAGCCGTCCACTGGCCGTTGTGCCTTCCCCCCATAACTTCTCCCCGTACGTCTTTCAGCCGCACCCGCCCCTCGTCGAGCTCAAGGTCAGCCGACACGCGTTCAACCCTCAGCCTGCCAAGCACAATGGAGTTGGCCGTGAACTTGCCCGCAGCATGTGCTAAGGCCAGGAAAGGCATGGCTGGAGCCGGTGGCGCCAGGAAGCGATACCATGGCTGCTTTCCCGGAACCGGGTTCAGCAGATCGCTCAAGCTGCCAGTCTTGAGTTCGTCGGCATGGAGGACGAATTGAACCAAGCAGCTGCGCGCGCTCTCGCAGGGCCTGGGTAAGGTCATTCTGCCGTGCCACACATTGCCAGCCGCCACGGCGGTGATCTTCTGTACCTCGGTAGTGGAAGGCGTGACCGCAATGTTGGCTGCGGAAATCTCGATGGGTTCGGCCAGGCCCCGCATGCGGGCGCTGACAGTATGAAGCTGCGCGGTTCCTGTAACCAGAGCGGCGCGCGACTCAGGCCAGCCGCCGTCAATCTGCAGATTCACTCGAGCGCCGCCACTGGCGCCTACCGGAGGCGAGGGCAATCCCAGGGTGCGCGCGACCTCGAGCAGGCGCTGCACCTCCGTGTCTCCCTGTACTTTGAAGCTGTATCCTGGCCGGGAAATCTGTCCGTACACAACCGCGCTGGTCGCGGCTCCCAAAGCCAGCCTGAACGGACCGATTTCCACTCGCGGCTCACCATCATTTGCCCCATCTGTTTTCCCTGGGGACCTTGTCGTCGTGGCGCCCGACGCAAACCCGAGGGGAATGGAGTCCACCGCCACTGCAGTCGGCGACGCAGCCGACTGCAGGCCGAAAGACCGCACTTCGCCGGAACCCTGCCACACCGGGTCAGAATTAGGCCTCCCGCGGAGTTTCAGGCTGGCTTCCAGTTTGCCCGCCGCTGCGATCTTGCCGGGCACGTTCTTCCTGACCCCGCGCAGGAAGTCTGCCACCGGCTGCAGAGGCAGGCTCCGCGCCGCCAGGCTGAGATCGTAGTCCGTTTCTGGGGACAAAGCTGCGATGCTGCCCTGGGCCGTGATCTCGCCCTCTCCCACGGGGGCATGGCAGTTGATCCGGGAGATCAAGTGATCCGTCGAGCTGTAGCGCCCGCTGCATTGCGCGGAGAGGTCGACGGTCCGGTCTCCGGCAATGTCATAACGCCGGAAGCCCCGGATCGAGGCCATGGCCTGCACTCCGAGGTCCTGCGGTGTACCCCGCAAAGCGGCGGAGAGTTCCACCACTCCCCGCCACCCCTCGTCATGGCCCAGCGCCAGTTTTGTCGCCTGCCCAAGCTGTGCTCCTCTCCACTGGGCGGCGAACTGCAGAGGAGTGGCGTGAAGACTGGCGGCGCGCTGCCAAATTCCATCTACCTGCAGCGTTCCACTGTCGCTGAGATTGACGTCGGTCCGCATGGGGTGCGCTCTCAGACGGACGCCCCAGGCGTTCTCCGATTCCTGCCAGAGCGCGAAGTTGGCTTCGGTGAGGGAGTACGCCTTCTTTTCCTGCCCCAGCTTGAGGTTGATCCGGCCGTGGTCGGCTTCGATGTAAGGAAAAGCGGGGCGTGGTTCGCTTGGCGCCTTGGCGGTGGGGGCAACGGGCATCTTCGCCGCCCGTTCCAGCAAATCCTCCAGATTCCATCGTCCCTGGCCATTGCGCACCAGATTGAGGCTCGGTTCGGTCAGGCTCAGGCGGGAAATTTCCAGCCGTCCACGGAACAGCGAAATCACCCGCACGGATGCCACCACGTCGGACGACTGCACCGCGGGCTCCGCGCCGAACGCCGGATCGTCATGGACCACGAAGCCTTCCAACTCGAACCCCGGACGCGGCAGCAGGCGCAGGCTTACCGAACCCACGTCGACCTGCCTCCCCAGCGCCAAGCTGATCGAGCGTACAATGCGCGCGTGCAGCCGCTGCGCCCCCGGACGCACCAGGAATAACGCCAGCACCAACGCCAGGCCGGCCAGGATCTTTCCACGTGTGGAGCCAAGAAATCTCACCGCACCACCTTCAGCGTTCGCCGCCAGCGCGTCAGATCAAAAAAGTGCAGGACAACATGGCCGAGAAAGCCCACGCGCTCGCCCAATGAAGTGCGCAGATACTGGTTGGGTGGGGTTTCGAACGACCAGTAGATAAACATGGGCCGCCCGATCACGTTGTCCTTCGGGATGAACCCCCAGTAACGGCTGTCATAGCTGACGTCGCGGTTGTCCCCCATGGCAAAGTAGCTGTCCGGCGGGACCACGACGTCGCCGCCTTGAATGTGTTGCGGCAGTGCCTTCTGCCAGTCAGGAAACAGCCGGTTGTAGTCCGAGGGGGAAACGGCAGGGAAGTTGTCGCGATAATCGTTCGGCCCCTCATCCTTGTCGTGTCTCACGTAAGTTTCGCTCAGCTTCTCTCCGTTGCGGTAAACGTCCCCATTAAGCAAGTGAATGCGGTCGCCGGGAATGCCGATCACCCGCTTCACCACGTACAAACCGGGCTCGGCCGGGGAGAGAAACACAACGATGTCCTGTCGCCGGATCTCCCGGTAGGGAAGCACAGGTCCAACCCACCCTGTGGGCGGAGCGAACTGCACGCGGTTTACGAACACATGGTCGCCAATCAGCAGCGTCTCCTCCATCGAACTGGAGGGAATTTCGAACGCCTGGACCACGAACGTGATGATGAACAATCCCGTCACCAGAACTCCTGCCAGCGAGGCCAGAAACTCGACCGTGGTCTCGGGCGGCTTTTCCGGTTTTTCCTTTTCTTTGTTCCTCTTGCCCACTTGCACTCCGTCGCTGCGTTGCGGACCGTTTTCAGTGAACGACCCGGAATGTACGGTCCCAGCGCGTGATCTGCAACACGTGGGTGGCCGCGTAGATGAAATGAAAAAGTCTATCACCCGGGCTCGGCGAGCGCGGCAAGTCGCGGTCCACGTCCCTGATGGACCAGTAAATCAGCAGCGGCCTGCCAATCACGTTTTCCTCCGGCACAAACCCCCAATAGCGGCTGTCCAGGCTCTCATCACGGTTGTCGCCGAGCACGAAGTAATTGCCCTGGGGCACGATCAGCTCGCCGTCTTCGACCAGTCGCTTCATCTCCAGCCACCAGCTTCCCTCCAGCCCAGGAACCGCCAGGTTCAGTCTGGGAAAGTCGTCGCGAAAGCTGTCATGACCTTCCGACGTATGCCGAGCGTAGGGCTCCTGCAAAGGGTTGCCGTTCACATACACCTGCCGGTTGATCAGGCGCAGCCGGTCGCCGGGAATCCCCACCACCCGCTTCACGAAATGCTGCGTCGGGTGAACCGGGTACCGGAACACGACGATGTCGCCGCGCTGCACGCGCCGGTAAGGCAGAAGCGGATCGCCATGACCTCCCCCGCCGTAACGCAGCTTGTCCACCAGCAGATAGTCTCCGATGAGCAGCGTGTTTTCCATGGACTCGGACGGAATCTGGAAGGCCTGCACGATGAAGGTGATGACGAAAACCGCAATCACTACCGTGGCCAGCAGGGACTGCAGGGAAGCAACCGTGTCCGCTGGCGGCTGTTTTTCCGTCGCTGTCATCCCGGCCTCACCCCGCGCGCTCTTCGCGCTTCCGGCGGCCGTCCGCTTCCGCCGGCGTCCGGCTCAGATACTCCAGCACCTGCCGCGCCGCCTCCTGCTCGGCGTTCTTCTTGGTGGAACCTTCCGCCCTTCCTACAAATTCCGCCTTGCCGCCGTTGTGCGCAGCTTGCAGGCGGGCCTCCACCGTGAACGTCTTGTTGTGCTCCGGGCCGCGCTCCTTTACCAGGACGTAGATCGGCTGCGGTCGGCCTACCGCCTGCAGCCTCTCCTGCAAAGCCGACTTGTAATCGGTGACCGGCAGGCTGCTGCCATTTGAGGCGATCCGTTCCAGCTCCGGGATGACAATGGCTCGCAGGATGAAGGTCCGGGCCGGCTCCAATCCACCGTCCAGGTAGATGGACGCCAGGACCGCCTCCAGGGCGTCGACCAGGAGCGCCGTCTTGTGGCGTCCCCCGCTTTTCTCCTCGCCCCGTCCCAGGCTCAGGTAGTGTCCCAGCTCCAATTCCTGGGCCACGCGAATCAGATGCTTCTCGCTAACCAGATGGGCCCGCAACTTCGACAGTTCTCCTTCCCGGAAACTGGGAAAGCGCTTGAACAGCTCTTCCGTGGTAACGAACCCCAGAACCGCGTCGCCCAGGAACTCCAGTTGCTCATTGTCGGCTACGCGCGGCGATCCCGCCGCCTGCAGCGCTTCCTGCTCCCGGGCCTGTGAACTGTGCGTCAGGGCCTGCTCCAGCAGCGGAGCGCGCTGGAACTGATAGCCCAGAACGGCCTGCAAACTCGCAATGTCCCGTGACTTCATGGCTCGCTCGGCGCGAGAGACACAATCGAAATCGAAGTGGTCAGAACCGGAACCAATACACCCGCCTCGGCCCCGGCGGGAAGCGGCTGCGCCACCACGCCGCCTGTCCCAGCTTTACTTTGGCGGCGGATTTTGCGCGCTGGCCGGCGGCTTCGGCGCTGCCGGCGTTCCGCCCGTGAGCTGGATCAGGCGATCGCGCTCATTCTTGGCCAGCGTCGCCAGCGTTGAATTGGCGTTGCTCTCGGTCAACTGCACCGCCTGATTGGCATACTTCAACGCCTCCGGGTACTTCTCCTGCTTGTCCAGTGAGAGCGCCAGCCGCAGCACCGCCAGAGGATCGGGCTGCTGCGGAAAAGCGTCCAGCGATTTGTGAAAATATCCCTCCGCGTCGGCATACTTCTCCCGCGTGTATTGGATGGTTCCCAGCACATAGTAAGCCGTAGAGCGCAGAAATCCCTTGTACGCGTCCAGCTTGTCCTGCGGCGTGCCAGGTGGCACCGTGATATCCGTGTCGGTCGTTTCCACAGCGCGCTGCGCCATCTTGGCGCCTTCCTCCAGCCGCTGATCGCGATCCAGGTCGGTGTCCCGTGTCCGTTCTGCGAGCACCTGGGCGACTCCGACCAGGGCCTCGGGATCATCCGGGTCCAGCTTCAGCACCTTGCGTCCCGCGTCCAGCATCTTCTCGGCACTGTTCGCCGCCTGGTAGGCGTGCATGGCGTTGCGGTAGAGCAAAATCCGCAACTCGCTCTCGGGAAACTTTGCCGCGAAGTCGTCCGCGGCCCTCTCCATGGCGGCGGGATCGGTTTCCGCCGCAGCCGCCTTATAAGCGTCGAATTCCGCCTGAGTCTTGGCCTGCGGCGGCCGCTTTCCCGCAGGAGGCGCAGCCGGCGCCGCGGTCTGCGGCGCATTGGGTTGCGCCGCGGGAGTTTGCGCCTGCCCCCATGACCACGCTCCCGCTGCCAGGATCACCAACAGCATCGTTGCTCGCTTCATGCCTTCTCCTTGGTGCAAGTTCCAATCTCTTTCCCGGACCCTTGCCCTCCTACTGTGGACGGCGCGGCGGTTCGTAAGGTTGCCGCATTCCCATCTCCGCCGCGGCCTTGGCCTCCGGCAGAGTGGACCCGGCGGTCGCAGCCGCCCGGTAATGATCCAGCGCCGCTTCCCGGTTTTCCTGCAGATCGAAGATTCTCCCGAGATAGATATGGGACCAGGCCAGGACTTTTGGCTCCTGCGCCACCTGCAGTGCGCGCTCGAAGTAATCACGCGCCTCCTGGATGTTGGAATTGCGCGTGGCGACTTCCGCCAGGATAAACAGCGCTCGCCCCGGATCCTCGCTCTTTTCATCCAGTGCCTGCTGCGCCAGCTTCTGCGCGGCCGGGGCGTCCCCTGCTGACAGCCGTTGTTCTGCCGTGATTAGAAGTTTGCCTTCCAGCGGCCGCGACAGATGCAGCAACTCGGGAGCCGACGTCGAGGCGAAGGAAATCTGTGACGCCCGCTTCTGCTCTTTCCTTACGTCGATCCCGTTGATCAGGTCGCCATAGGCCGAGCGCAGCCCGGTCGGGTCCTTTTCAAACCGCACCAGCGTGTCGTAGAAATATTGCGTCAGGATGAAGCCCTGCGCTTCCGAATCGTCGATGGCCTTCTGTCGCTCCGCCTCCGGCGCCTTGTTACCCGCGGTGATGCGCACTTCGATGGCCCGGATGAAGCACTCCGTCGCCATCAGCGCGACATCGTTCTTGAAGCTTTCATCCATCGGGGCAGTCTTCGCCGAGGCCAGCAGCGGTTCCAGCCGCTTCATGGACGTGGGATACTTCATCGCCAGCGGATCCAGCAGGTAATGCAGGTAAGTGTGCCGGATCTGGTCCATCTTGAGCGACGCCCCCGGGCCGGGGGAAATCACCACGTAGTAGTCCGATCCGTAATTGCGCGCATTGGTCTGCCCGGGCGCTCCCAGGGGGTCGACGAAAACGGTGAAAGCCTGCCCCAGGCGGGTTGACGACGGCAGCTTCAGATAGATCTCGGTGTCGAACAGCATCTTGGCCAACGGCCGGTGATAGGGCTCGGTCAAGGCGGAATACGCGGCGGCGTTCTCTTCCCATATTCTGTGCAGCTGCGCCTTTTGGTAGAAGTTCTGCAGCAGAGGCAAAATTCCCAGCAGGCCCGCAGCATCCGGTGGGATGTCCGCATCCTTTGCCTTGGCCGTCAGATTGGGTGCCGGATTCAAATACAGCGCCAGAGATATCGCCTGGGCGAGCGCTTTGGATGCATCCGGCGGCTGGTGGGCAGCGTAAAACTCGCACATGGTTACGGTCGCATCCTGCGCTTCCGGGAATTCCTGCCGCACCCTTGCCACCGCCGACCGCACCCGCGCCCGCAGGGGGTCCGAATTCCCCAGCTCCTGGTCATATCCGCAGGTGTTGATCGCGGTCAGCACCGTAAACAGCGTTTCGCTCGTGTCCAGCGCCACGCTGCTCTGGTTCTCTGCCCGGCACACCTGAGCCGCCAGCAGGATCAGGGCCGCGCAAGACGAGCTTCTCAACCTTCGCTGCAGGGAGACCTCCCCAATAGGCTGGCAGGAATGCGGGCGTCGACTTCAAGTGTAAGGGGTGCGGGTCGCAGAATCAATGCGCGCTATTGCGGTTTCTGATGCAGATTTGGACCAGCCGTGCCTTTCCGGCAGGGCGCTATCCCCTCACGCTCACCCGCGAGAAGGACAACACCGCCCGGCCCGTCGTCGGCCGCCCCATCGAGGTGGCGGGCCGGAACGTCGTGAAGGTAGTGAAGATCAACATGTCCTTCTTGATTTGCGAAAGCAGTGCCTTGTCGGCGTCAGGGTTCGACAGAATACGATAATCCTGCACTCGCCCCTTGGAGTCCACATAGGCCTCGATCACCAGGGACTCATCGTTGATCGAATCCAGCGCGCTTCCAAAGGCGGACTGCTGCAGCCGGGGAGCGGTGTAGAGCATCAGGGGAACGTCGGCATTGTTGGCCTGCAACGGCGCCAGAAAGCCCATCAGCACCACAAAGATGACCACCGCCGCGCCCAGACCCGCCGTCGCCGGCACCATGAAGACGTTCAGGGCGTTCTGCCAGCGCAGCCGCATGCCCTCCAGATACCGCTGCCGGGAATTGGCCGCTTCCTGTGAAATGGCGACGCGCAGCTTCAGCGCCAGATCGCGCGGCGCTTTCCGCGGTCCCATTCGCGCCAGCAGCTGCTGCGCACGGCGCAGGGAAAGATATTGCCGCTGGCAGGTCGCGCAACTCTCCAGATGGAGGTTGAGGTCGCGCATCTGCTTGCCGGTCACGGCTCCATCCAGGTACGGAGAGAACAACGGCTTAGCCTGTGCGCACGTCATCGCGTTACCTCGAGGGCTGATACCGCGCAGCCGCTCAACCCACTCTCCGCCTCTTCTGCCGGGACCTGTAAACCCAACTCCTCCCCATTCTCGATTACGTATGCCATCAACCGTCGCCGCAGCGCCTCCCGCCCGCGGGTAATCCGCGACTTCACCGTTCCCAGGGAAACCTCGGTAATCTCGGCAATCTCCTCATACGACATGTCTTCCAGATCTCGCAAGATAACCGTGGTGCGGTAGGGCTCGGCAATCTGCCGCAGCTCTTCTTCCACCCGCGCGCGAACTTCCTCGTGCATCACCGCATCGAAGGGGGACTCCCGATCATCGATCAACCCCCTGCTTCCGTCCTCGCCCGCCGCATGATCCCGTTCCGAGGGTTCGATCGAGGTCTCGCGCGCCTTGTGCCGGAACCACCACCGCCGCCGGTTCGAGGCCTCATGCACCGCAATCCGGTAAATCCAGGTCTTCAGAGTGGACTCGCCATGAAAATGCTTCATCCCCCGGAACACCTTCAGGAACACTTCCTGGGTGGTGTCGGCCGCGTCTGCGGGGTCAGCCACTATGCGATACACAAGGCTATAGATCGGCTGGTGAAATTCGCCGATGAGCCAGGCGTAAGCCTCTTCCGACCCAGCCTTCAATTCGGCTACGATCGCCGATTCCTGAGCCCGGATTCCGATCGCCCCTGCCAGATCGCCCAAGGTGGTTGCTCCCGCCATCGACGTCATGGCGTCACTCCCATTATAGGTTCTTTCCCTTCCCCGGTCCCGAGGAAAACGTCCTTACCCAGGCGCGCGATACCGCAGGTCCTGCTTGTATAGACCCCGCGCACAACCCCGGAGTTCCAGTCAACAAGCCTATTGGTTTCAGTGAAGTAGAAGGGATTCCGAAGGCTGAGACCCAGTCCCGGTTCACGGTTCCCCCGGGCTGCCTTCGAGGACCGCGCGCTATTGCGGCTTCGGCTGGGCGGGCGTGCTCTGAGGGACCGCGGGCTTGCTGGCCGGCTTTTTCTTCGCCGGCTTCTTTACCGGAGGTTCATCGTCGACCACGATCTTCTTGGGCGGTTCCGAGGGCGTCTGAGCCGCCTGCAGCGCTGCCCGCAGGCGCGCCACTTCGGCTTCCCGTGCCTCCGCCAGCGTCTGCATGCGCTCGGCGAAGGAGCGGCGCGACTTCTCGAAAGCGCTCACGTCGTTCTCCACCGACTGAAACTCGTCTTTGGAGCCGAAAGCTCCGGCGGACTCCGCCACCGATGCGAAGACGTCATAAAGCGCGTCGAGATTGCGATAGAGCTTGAACGTGGACGCCAGGCTCTCAGGCGAGGCTTTCAATTCCGCCATGATTTCAGGTAGCGCCGATTGCAGGTTGCGCTGGATGGAATCAACGTTTCCCTGCGTCTGTCGCTTGTTCGCCGACTCCGTCTTCCACTTGTCGATGCGCAGTTTTTCGAGATCAGCCTGCGCCAGTTGCGACGCCTGCTCCAATTGCCCCAGCAGGCCATTAAGCTGACTCACAGAGGTATAGGGAACAGCCGCCTGCGTTGTGTGCGGAGTCACGGGAGTGATCTGGGCGCTGCCCGCCAGGGACAGACCCAGCACCCACAGGATCTCCCGGCGCAAGAGTTGGTTAGGCATCATGAAGGTCGCCGCGAACCGCACTCAGCATACTGAACTTCCACGCCTTTCGCAAAATCAGCGCCTTTCGCAAAATCAGCGCCTTGCGCAAAATCAGCTGCTGCCGACAATGCGGTTGCTCCGCTCCAGAGATGCAGTTTCCCGGCCTGTGGTTTGACTAAGCACCGCGCCTGGGCGAGAATCATGTTGACCCAGCAGCTTCCTTCCGGATTGTCTCTTGGCCCGTGGGCCTGTGGCGCAGCTGGGAGCGCGCTTCCATGGCATGGAAGAGGTCGTCGGTTCGATCCCGACCAGGTCCACCATTGTTTCTCAATCCTTTACAACGACTTTCGATAAGAGGTCTAGAAAACCTACCTGTGCATGCTCCAGAAGGCGACATTCCTCAGTTTTCCAGACTTGGGCTCGAGACACCCGGTGGATGGAGTTTGTCAGAGCCGTTTCAGCCCGTGAATGGTTTCCGGCAGAAACTACTGCAATCCTTCAGCGGTGCCTACCAACGCGTCAAGTTGCTTCCGAACCTCAGGCGCAACATCGCGCACGGCTCCCCCAAAATAGGCGGGTGCCTGAGCACCCCATTTTGCGTCCTTGGGATAGAGCGCGGCTACATCCCACAGGATTCCGTTTCTTCTGCAACAGTCTCGCGGGGATCCCAGGATGTGTTTGTCGAGTTCCTTGGCGACCAGGTCGCCCTTATCCCAAAACTGCACGGCTCTGCCGTCCGAGACGCGGGATAGAACCGGACGTGTAGGTGCTCCCCAGTCAGTCGCAAGCATCGGCTCCCAGACGACCAGCACTTTCAGGTCGGAAGCTGGCGTCTGCGTCAGCAGGTCTTGGATTGCGGAGGCCCCCCGCAGACAATAGGCTCAAGTCGGGGAGAGCAGCAACACCAGCCGCGTTCTGGAGGAAGCATTGTCAAATGCCGCATGAAAGTCACTGAGATTGTTTTGGTTCAAGAACGTCAACGGCGGCTGACCCGGAGGCACAGCATGACTCCGTGCGTAACCAAAGGCCAGGGCAATGATGGCGATTCCCATGAGCGCCAGCCCGATCTGTGCGGTTCTGCTCATTGAGTTCAACCCGCGATCAAATTAGCAATGACCTGCGGGAACAAAATTACGAGGACGATCACACCAAAAGCAGTCCAGAAGAGAATCACGCTTGTGGTGCTGCGTTTGGCGCAACTTTTTCTGAAGTAGAGCTGCACGAATCCCACAGCCAAGAGCACCGTAGCCAGAATGAGGAGCACGGTCCGGTGGGGCGCAACCCAGACGCTCAGACTGGCTAACCCCAATGCGGAGAGGAATCCAAGTGGCGCACAGCACGCCAGGGTTGAGAGCGCAGCCATGACTGCGGCGGCTGGCGCTCCTTTTTCTGCGAACCTCATGCCCTATCCTCTTGACTCTTCGCTCTAGACACAGCGCGTCGCAGCACGTCCTCCGGAGGAACGCCTTTGCCGTTGGAGTACAGGCGACACGCCAATCCAAATTCGGGCCGGGTACTCGGTTCCGCATCCACTCCATTGATGCGCACCGTGGGTGAGCCTTGGAAGCGAAGAGATTGCGCCATTGCCTCGTCGGCTACCAGCACTTCTTGAATCTTCGCATCTACAGCTTGAGCCTGCAGAACGCTCTGAAGCCTACGCATCGCAGGCAAATGATTCGGACAACCCTGGACATAGAGAACCTCTACTAGCATTTTGGGCCTCCTCCATTGGCGAAGACTGGGCAAACACGCGCCGGGTGACTCCTCCTGTGTTTCATTTCCAGATTGCATTTGCGAAGGTCCAAAGCCAATTCCCGCTGAAGGCTCTCCAGCTCCCTGATCTTGCGGCGCACGTGCTCCAGTTTTGCTGTCAGCAGCCTTCTGACCTCAGGGCAAGCATCTCGACGCCGTTCCCGCAGGTCTAACAGCTGCCGAACTTCGCGAAGGGAGAAGCCCAAGCTCTGCATTTGCTTGATGAAATCCAATCGTGCGATGGCATCACGGCTGTACAGTCGGAACCGTCCTGCTGTTCTTGGCGGCTTAGGCAGTAGGGAACGCTTCTCGTAGAAGCGGATGGCGTCGACTGTCAACGCTGTTCGCCTGGCCGCTTCTCCAATTTGTACGGCGGCTTCCATGGGATCAAACCCTCACTGTCTCAAGGATACACTCTGGAGTATGGTCTAGAGTCAAGCCTCTACCTAGCCGGCAATCCAGCCGCCGTGGTCGCGGCCAAATTCCTTCTCGAGCTGCGCTGCTAAAATTTAGCGGAGCTGCCTGTCTGCGAGCGTTACAACCGTGTTAGAGACGAATGTGTCCGGCAGGGAAGAGATGGTCGGGATCCACCAGCAGTGACTCGCGTCAGAACTCGAAATAGCCGCCGCTGTTCCGTCCTGAGCCGCCATCGGTGCCGGTGGCCGGAAGCAGGCCGACGACGCCACGCAGGTTGTCCCAGGCGGCTTCGGTCAGCGCGGGGTCGGAGCCCACCAGATCTCGGATCATATTCCAGGCGGCTGTATTGAGCGCGCCTTCAGGCGGCGGACCCATGGCGAGCGAAACCGAGCATTGCGGGCAAAAGCAGATGCGTTGCGCGGCCGATTTCTGCCGCGGCCGGATGCCCACGGTCTGCGCGAACATGTAAACCGCCACCGATTTGTGTCCCGGTTCCAGTTCCCGATTGCAGCGCAGACAATGCAAGCTTTCCACAGGCCATCTCCCGGGCGTTCTGATCCTGCCGCCAGATAGATACTGGCTTTCGTGCATTGCCCGTGCAAGTGCGAAGAAGGATTCCGCTCGTGCCCGCCGATGGTCGCGCAGGAGAACCAAGTTGGGTTCTAGCCAGATTCCAGCGCCATCATGCAGTCTGCCTTCATGAGCAAACACTCCCGCAAGGGCAGCCGCTTGCCCCGGCCGAGCCCGCTGCAAGTCCCGGCTGCCTTGAAGCTGGTTCGCCTGTCCCACCTGCGCCGCCTGCGTGGATGCGAGCAGGTGGCGGCAGTCTGTTACCGCCTGCGCGGTCCGGACATTGAATTTCTTCTGGTGCAGACTCGCGGCGGGCGCTGGACCTTTCCCAAGGGAAGCACGGAATCCGGCCTGACGCACGCCCAGGCGGCAGCGCTCGAGGCCTTCGAGGAGGCCGGCGTTCATGGCCGTATAGAGGAGGTTTCCTTTGCCCGCTACATCCGCCAGCGTGGCGACCCGCGCCGCTCCACCGCCATAGAATTTTCGGTCAACGCTCATCTGTGCGAGGTGCGCTGGCTGGAAGCGCCGCAGGAAGCGAAACGAAATCCGACATGGTTCTCTCCCGAGAAGGCCAAGCGGCGGTTGTGCGAGGACCGGGGGCAGGACTATGGCAATGAGCTGGCTCGAGTGGTCGACCGCGCTTTAGCCCGCCTCCGGCGTCTACGCAACGCGGGTGGCTACGATGGGTTACAGAAGGTGCATTTCATCGACCATCACCGGCCGTTGACCATCCCGGGCAGGGCCAGAATATCCTGACCGTAGATTTCTGCCCGCTGGCCCTTCCTGTGGGGCAACCATCGACGGCTCGCGCGATCTCAAGGGACACTTCTTCGGCGACCGAGGCTGGTGCGCTGGCCGGCGCCAGCGCTCAACAGTTACATCGGTAATTTGTCAGGAGGTGACCGGTTTTCTACTCTGGGAAACAAGTCGGAAAAGCGTCCAGAGGGTTAGAGGCTTCTGCTCACGTCGAATCCATCGCGATTCTTCGCTCGTGCCCGCCAGGTCTATGCCGTCCTGCGGGCGGCGGCTGTGCTTCTGGTCGTGTGGGTCTCGGCGGCCGGCGCCCGCGCTCAGAACTCCTCGCCCGGGCCCACTCCGCGCAAGCTGGTGTACAAAGTAGCTCCCAAATATCCGCGGGAATTGAGACAGAACGAAATTGGCGGGGTTGTGCGCCTGTCAATTTCGATCAATCCCAGCGGCTCGGTTTCAAAGGTCTCGCCCATTGGTGGCAATCCTGTCCTGGTGGACGCTGCGACCAATGCGGTCAGACAATGGAAATACGCGCCCGCAGACCGCGCCACGACCACCGAAGTTCAGCTCGACTTTGTTCCGCGATAGAGTTCGCCGAGTGGCTTGTTATGGCTTGGCAGCGGTTCGAGGCGCCGCTGCTCGTCGACGTAAGATAGCCACAGCTGCACACAAATGAAGGGCCTTCGCAAATCCATGGCCGCGGCGATGCTCCTCCTGGCTGCGACCCCGGCAACCTCTTCACCGGCCGGGGAGCCGGTCCGCGCCGCCAAGGGCCGGTCATCCCACTCCTGGTTGGTGGCCTGGCGCCCGGTCACGGTGGTGAACGGGTCTCCCGTGGCGTTCCGAGTCAAGGCTCCCACACGACTGACTGCGCTTTCGGGGCAGTGGCTTGGACACACGATTCCCTTTTCTTATGACAACGCAGACCAATCTTGGTACGCACTCGGCGGCGTCAGCCTGGAAACCCGGCCACGCAGCTACGAACTTGAGCTCAGCGGCACAACCCAGCGCGACAGCGAAATAACTTTTTCCCGCCGAATCTCGGTGCGCGCCGCCCGCTATCCCAGGATCGCCGTTTCAGTGGCCAGGCGCTTCACCGAGCCCACTCCGGAACAGCTGCAAAGGATCAACCAGGACAAAATCACCAAGCAGGACGTCTTCCGCCAAACCGGCGTGGAGCGCGAATGGTCCGGGAGCTTTCATGCGCCGGTGGAGGCGCGAATCTCCGACGTCTTCGGCACCCGCCGCATGTTCAACGGCAAGGTGCAGAGCCTGCATCAGGGACTGGACTACGGCGTCCCTCCGGGCACGCCCGTTTCCGCCGTCAACTCCGGGACGGTGTTACTGGCCGGGCCTCTGTACTTCGAAGGGAACTGCATCGTGCTCGATCATGGACAAGGCTTGCTATCGCTTTATCTCCACCTGTCTGAAGTCAATGTGAAGCAGGGCGAGAAGGTCGAACGTGGCCAGGAGATCGGCCGCAGCGGAGGCACCGGCAGGGCCAGCGGCCCCCACCTCCACCTGGCGGTGCGCTGGCAGGGCGTCTACCTGAATCCTGCGACCCTGCTGGCTTTGCGCCTGCCCTGAGTTTGCAGCGCGAGCCGCTCACGCCCGGCCTTCTCCGATTCCGCCACTCCCCCGCTGCGCAGCATGGTTACGGATGGCTTCGCGCAGGCTTAGGTTCCGGATCAGCCGGTGCAGGTAGTTGGCATGGACGCCCAAAATGCGGGCCGCTTCCGTGAAATTTCCCCTCGCGTCCTCGATCGCGCCCAGGATCAATTGTTTCTTCAACTCCTTTAACGCCAGGTGGTACTTCGCCTCGTGTCCATCCGGCCCCGTCTCTTTTTCCAGGATGGACTCAGGCAGGTCCTCGGGCCAGATCATTTCGGCAGACCCCAGGACGACCGCCCGCTCGGCTGCATTTTCCAGCTCGCGCACGTTACCTGGCCAGTCATAATTCACCAGACGCGACATGGCTTCCGGCGAAATTTTCTTAGGCTTGACTCTGCATCTGGCGGCAAACTTGGAGACGAAATACTCGGCCAGAATTGGAATATCCTCGCGCCGCTCGCGCAGGGGCGGTATGTCCAGCGACACTACATTCAGCCGGTAGTAGAGATCCTCGCGGAAGATTCTGTCCTCGACCGCCCGCGCCAGATCGCGATTGCTGGCCGCGATGAGCCGCACGTCAATCGGAATCGGCCGCGATCCCCCCAGGCGTTCCAGTTCTCGCTCCTGGAGCACCCGCAGCAGCTTTACCTGCAAGGCTGGCGCCAGTTCTCCAATCTCGTCCAGGAACACCACCCCTCCGTCGGCCGCCTCCAGTCGTCCTTTCTTCTGCCCCGCGGCGCCGGTAAAAGCTCCCCGCTCATGACCGAACAGCTCGCTCTCCAGCAGGCCTTCCGGAATGGCCGCGCAGTTGATGGCCACAAACGGCCGGGCGGCGCGCGGACTGTTGCGATGAATGGCCCGCGCCACCAGCTCCTTCCCAGTTCCGCTCTCTCCGCATATCAGCACCGTGCTCTCGGTCGGGGCCACGCGCGCCAGGAAGCGGTAGACCTTCTTCATGCGCTCGCCTTCTCCCACCATGTTGTGCTGCAGATGAATCTCCGACGCCAGCCGCAGATTTTCCCGCTCCAGCCAGTGCAGGCGCCGCGCATTTTCCAGCGCCACCGCCGAGATTCCGGCAATGCCCGCCACCAGTTCCAGGTGGTCCCGATCGAAACGCGTGATGGGATTGGTGGTGTCGAGGTAGATGCAGCCGATCACCTGCTGAAAAACCGTCAAGGGTACGCACAGCAGCGAGCGCACCTGCAGGCTGACCAGGCTGTCCACTTCGCTCAGTCCTCCGCCCGGCACGTCGGCGCCCAGGATGGCTACGCCTTCCTTCATCACCCGCCGAGTGATGGTGCGGCTGACTCTGACCGGCTCGGTTCGATCGCTCTTAGCGGGATAGGCGAAAATGGATGAGAATTCCTCGCTTCCTTTCTCGTCGAGCAACACGGCTCCGCGTTCCGCCGGCACTACTTCCAGGATTAAAGCCAGAATCTGTTCCTGCAACTGCTGCAGATCGGATATCGAGTGCACCACGCGGCTGATCTTCAGCAGGGCGTTCAGATTTCGTCCCAGCCGCGACGCCGCCGGCAGTTCCTTCTGGATGCGGTCCGGCTGCAGGTATAGAACATCCTGCGGCCGAATCTGCGTCTCGGCCTGCGTGATGCCGTCGTCAAACTCTACCCGTGACCCCACAGCCTCATCATCTTCGGTCAAAAACACCAGCACCGAGTCGCCGGCCATGATTTCGTCTCCATGACTCAATCGCTTCTCCGAGATGGGGCTTCCATTGACGAACGTGCCGTTGCGGCTGTCCAGGTCGCGGATTACATACTCCTGCCCCTGGCGGACCAGTACGCAATGCCGCCGAGACAGGGACAAATCATTTATGGTCAAAGAGTTAGAAGAATCCCGTCCGACGCGGGTCTCACCTTCGGTGAGCACGTAAACGGAATGAGCCAGGGGTCCGGCAGCAATCTGGAGTCTGGGCTTCATGTCGCCCGCCTCGTTGGGGCTCCGGGTTTCTATCATGTGGACTTCGCTGCGGGGAGCAATTGGCCTTCTTGTTCCACTATCCGAACAGATAGGGCTCTATCCACTCGGATAGCATCGTCCCAAATTGGTCGCATGTGACGTTCCCTTGTCCGAAGTGCGCATGGGCCTTCAAATGAATAACTTGAGGCGAAACTTGCGGCTCGACCCGTATTGGCGCGGCGATGGCTGATCATTTGCAGATAGGCCGCGCGGGTGTAGGCCCGGCACAAAGCGGCGGGGGAAGCGCTTGCAGAGGTTTCGCCGGGAACTGCGCTGATCCGGGAATCCGAGGGACCCCCTCATCGGGTTCCCGGAGTTTTTTGTTCGGAAAACGGAACAACCCGCAAACCGCAGCCTCACCGCTCTGCTCGGAGAAATGGAAAAACCGACAGCGGGAATCAGGAGGACCGGGTTCACCCCTCTGATCTTCTGCCGCGATGCGCTTATGCCACTACCGTCCGCACCGCAGCCCCCTCCACTTCCTGCACTGCCACTCCGTCCCTGAAAACCACCGTCTTTCCTGAGATAGCTGCCACGCGCTCCCCGGGCACCAGAATCCCGACCAGGTTCAGCGGGTCGGCAGCCGAGAGCACGATGGTTTCTCCGGAGAGGGGCAGCTTGCGGGTCGCGCGTACTGATTCCACCGCGACCGGCAGCGCAAACTGCTCGCCGAGAAAGCCATCGACAAAACGTCCGCCGCGTATCTCGCCGCGGTCTTCCAGGCGGCGGAAGGCAATCTGCAGCTCGCGCCACTTGGGGAGGTTAGTCTCGCGGGCGAGCAAATCTCGAAACACGATCCCGTAGCGTTTCAGTAGCATCCAGCAGGTCGCTTCCAGGGAGCGATTGCGGTCGAGCGCCTGCTCGGTGTAGAGCAGGGCCCAGCGGCCGGTGCTGTGACGAGGCCGCGCCGCTCGTCCGCTGCCTTGTCCCGCGCGCCGCTTGGGATCGATCAGGGAACGAAGATTGTCGAATCCATCCGCCGTAATCAATCCCGCCGCCACCAGCTCCCACAGCCCGGTTTCGATTTCCGCTTTCAGGCGGCCGGTGCCCCGCACGACGTCAGCGAAAAAAGAGGCCCCGCGCTGGCGCAGGAAGTCCAAAACCTGCCGTGCGCATTCGCTCAAGCCGTGCGCCTGGTGATCGCCCGCCGCGGGATGATGCGGAGCCATCCAGTCGGCTTCTTCGCGCACAAAGAACGTGATCGGCGCCACGCTGGTGGGAACCACCCGCCGCCTGCCGCCCGCCGTAGCATCAAGAGTGGCAGGATGAGGCGACAGCCGGCCCCATCCCACTGCGCCGGTCAGACAAAGCTGGTCCAGCCATTGGGGATCGTAGTTGGCAATCCGCCGGCCCAGTACCTGCTTCTCCCAGGCGTTGGCCGGAATCTCAAATCCCTGCAGCTGCCGCAACACATCGAGGGTGGCGCGCTCGCCCTGCACCTGGCTGCCCGGCGCGGTGTGCTGCCAGCGCAGCAGCCAGCGCATGAATTGCGCCGCCGTGACCGGTTCAATCTGCTTGCGTAAGGTAGCCACCGTCAGCCGGTGAATCCGAGCCAGCAGGCGGCGTTCGCACCACTCATGTTGCTGTGGCGCGGACACTCCTGTCCGCGCGTCGGTACTGGTGAATTTGCCCCTCAAAATTGTCCCGCTGGCTTCCATCCGCAAGAGGGCCTTTTCAATCTCAGCCGCAGGAAGCCCGAGCAGCTCCCCGAGTTGGCTTGCCGAAACCGGTCCCAGGTGCGTCATCCATCCGGAAACCACGCCGAGCAGGGCGTCGTCACGCGAAGGCACGGATCCGTCGACGTCGGCAAGGCTCGGCTCGACCTGGGCAGCAGGGAAGAGCTGCAGGACCGCCCTGACCCGCTCGGCCGCAACCCAATATTGACGCCCATTCAGCGCAGCCCGGGCCGCTCGTCCTTCATTCAGCAATTGTGCGAAAAAGCCATTCCAGTCACCGGTGGCGCGATTCACGTGTGAAAAGGCGTCTCCGGCTCCCTCGTCGAACACGGCTTGACCGCCTTCCGGCAGGGCCATCATGGTGTGCAGCACATCATGCAGCTCGTCGGCGTCCCGGACGTCGGGCCAAGCCTCCTGCCGCACCTGTTCGATTGCTGCCTGATCGAGCTTTCCCACTTCCTCCAGCACCGACTCCGGCAAGATTCGCCGCATCTCCACTGCCCGCGCCCGCCGCTCCTCCAGGGGAGCATCGTCCAGATAGGCGTACGGGTTCGCATTCAAAATCTCGTGCGAGAACTGCGATGGCACCGGCGTATCTACAGCCAGGCAGCGGATGCGGCCTTCCTCGATTCCCCGCAGGAGCGCCTTCAGCCCCTCGAGGTCCATCGCCTCGCTGAGTACATCCTTCATCACTTCCTTCACCAGCGGATGCTCGGGAATCTGTATGTCGCCCACAATGTTTTCCTGGCAGGCAGCGACGTCGGGAAAGACCGAGGCCAGCAGGTCGTCGGACCTCATGCGCTGAATCTGCGGCGGCACCTTCTTGCCGCCCTGGAAGCGCAGCAAGGCCAGAGCGCGGTTGGCGTCCCAGCGCCAGCGCGTCCCGAAGATCGGCGACGCCAGCGAAGCCTGCTCCAGCACCGGCTGCACTGTTTCTGCGTTAAGGAAATGGAAAACGTCGGCCAGGGGAAAGCTGTGCTGCTCAGCCAGGGCGATGTTGAGGCCATTGTCGGTTGCCGCGGCCTGCAACTCGAAGTTGAAACTGCGGCAAAAGCGTTTGCGGAGCGCGAGCCCCCAGGCCTTGTTGATGCGGCCGCCGTAAGGTGCGTGGATGATCAGCTGCATCCCGCCGCCCTCATCGAAGAAGCGCTCGGCAATGATCGTCTCCTGGGTCGGGACCTCGCCCAGCACGGCGCGCCCTTGCAGGATGTACTCGATCGCCTGTTCCGCGCCGGCATCGTCCAGGCCGCATTCATTCTTGAGCCAGGCCACGGCCTCGGCCACCGCCGGTTGCGCCTGCGATACTCCGACGGGGGAAACATCTCGCAGCCGGTCGCTGATTTCTCTTCGTAACCCGGCAACGTGGCCAGAGAGCTCCTCGGTGCGTGCCGGGGCCTCGCCCCGCCAGAAGGGAACTGTGGGCGGAGCGCCGTGCGCGTCTTCCACCAGCACCCGCCCCGACTTGCCCTCCACCCGACGGATGCGCCATGAGCTGTTTCCCAGCAGCATGATGTCGCCGGCATTGCTTTCCACCGCGAAATCTTCGTCGAGCGTGCCCACCACGGTGCCTTCGGGCTGCGCCACAACCGTGAACAACGCCGTTTCCGGGATCGCGCCGCCGCTGGTGATGGCTGCCAGCCGCGCGCCCCGCCGGGCCCGCAACTTGTGATTCACTCGATCACGGTGGATGTAGGCGCCATAGCGCCCGCGCCGCGCCGCGATGCCTTCGGACAACATTTCCAGAATTCCGTCGTAGACTTCGCGGGAAAGGTTTCGGTAGGGATAGGCGCGCCGTACGAACTCAAAGAGCTCATCCTCGTCCCAGCCCCTGGAGCCGTCTCCGCCGCGCATGGGGGCATCCGCCTCCGGCAACGTCCACGTGGGGGCGGACGTCCTCACCCTGGCGGTCGAGTGCGGCTCGGCCGTCTGGGCCGCGGCGCACATGGCCACGATCTGCTGCGCCAGAATATCGAGGGGTGCATCTGGAATCATCAGCCGGTCCAGGTCCCCTCGTCGGAGCGCCCGTACCAGGGCAGCGCACTCCAAAAGATCATCCCGCGTGCCGGCGAAGAACCGGCCCTTGGGCACGGCGCCGCCCCAGTGCCCCGATCGTCCGACCCGCTGCAAGGCCACGGCCATTGCCCGCGGCGAACTGATCTGCGCCACCAGGTCGACCGTGCCGATGTCGATCCCCAGTTCGAGCGACGCCGTCGCGACCAGGACCTTGACCTTGCCTTCCTTCAGCTTCTGTTCCGCCGCAAGGCGCAGCTTGCGCGACAGGCTGCCGTGATGCGCCGCGACATTTTCCTCGCCCAGCCGCGCGCCCAATTCATGCGTAATCCGCTCCACCAGCCGCCGTGTGTTGACGAAGATCAGAGTGGATCGATGTTGCTCCACCAGCTCCACCAGCCGTGTGTAGATTTCGTCCCACATCTCATTAGTGGTGATGGGACCGAGCTGGCTGGCCGGAACTTCGACCGCGAGGTCGAGCCGGCGCCGGTGGCCGACGTCCACGATGACGGGGGCGGGCCGGCCATTGCCGGTGAGAAAATGCGCGACTTCCTCGATCGGCTTCTGCGTGGCCGAAAGCCCGATGCGGACCAGCCGCGACGAGACTGGCACGACTGGGGATGGGGCGGCTGGTGTGGGCACGGTCGGGAAGGCTACGGCCCGGACGGCTGCGGCTGGGGAGGGCGAGGCCGGGGAGGGTGGGGCCGGGGAGGGCACGGCTTCAGCCGTGCCGAAAAGGCCCTCGTCACGCACTCCGAGG
>CAYOZX010000025.1:0-17589 GCA_964408515.1 uncultured Acidobacteriaceae bacterium
CTACTCTCCTCCCACCGTCAGCCCGTCTATGCGGATGGTCGGGCAAGCCACGGAGCCGCGGAACTCGAGATCGTTGGCGATCCCGGTGATGTTCATGAACATGTCTTTGAGATTGCCCGCCACGGTAATCTCTTCCACCGGATAGGTTAGCTCCCCCCCGGAAATCCATAGGCCCGAGGCCCCGCGGGAATAATCCCCCGTGACCAGATTTGCGCCGTGCCCGAGAAATTCGGTGACGTACAGTCCTTCTTTGACACTGCCGATGATCTCCTGCGGCGTCTTGGTTCCTGGCTGCAGGAAATAGTTCCCGGGACCAATGCCGGGGTTGCCGGCCAGACCGCGCGCCGCGTTGGCGGTGGTCCGGAGGCCAAGCTTCCTCGCGGTATATGTGTTCAGCAGGTACGAATTGAGCACACCTTTGTCAATCACCACCGTGCGCCGTGTAGGGATGCCCTCGGCGTCAAAAGGCGCCGTCCCGAAACCGCCAACCATCGTGCCGTCATCGATGACTGTGACCTCATCGCCGGCGATCTTCTGTCCCAGCTTGCCCGCCAGGAATGAAGCGCCGCGATAGATGGAATCTCCGTTCACACCCTCGAAGATGTGTTCCAGAATGGAGTTCGCCATCAGGGGATCGAACACCACCGGTACGCTGGCGGTCTTGACCTTCCGTCCCCCCAGCCGCCGCAGAGTCCGCTGCGCCGCAATCCTGCCCACCGACTCCGGAGACTCCAGCGGGCTCAGACTGCGCGCGACAGAGAACCAGAAATCCCGCTGCATAGCCCCGTTCTCCGACTGCGCGATGGGAGCGGCGGCCACCGAGCAATAGGAGCGGCGATACTCGCCCACAAAGCCGTGCGAATTGGCCAGAACTCTGTGTCCGGTAGCGGCGTCGAAGGAGCCGCCTTCGGAATTCCGGATGCGGGGATCGAAATCCAGGGCCGCCTTCTCGGCGCGGCGGGCGTATTGGATCCGTTCTTCGCCAGGCAGGGAATAGACATCGGGCGAGTAAAGATCGAGATTGCCTTGCAGGCAGCCGAGTTGTGAGGCTTCCGGCAGGCCGCCGTACGGATCTTCGGAGGTGATCCGGGCCAGTTCCAGGGCGGAGCTCAACATGCGGTCCAGGGCCTCGCGCGAAAAATCGCTGGAGTGGGTGCTGGCCGCGCGCTGGCCGTGAAAAACCCGCACCCCGATTGCACGGGAGCCGGACTCTTTGAGGGTCTCCACCTGGCCGAGGCGGACCAGCGTCGAGAATTCGTCGCCTTCGCGCACAACGCACTCGGCGGCCGTGGCCCCGCCGGCCACGGCACGGCGGACGAGGTCCTGGGCCAGGTCTTTGAGGTCAGCCTCAAGCTTGGGATTGCGAGTTTCGAGTTGAGTTCGGGACATAAGAACTTCAGATTTGAGACTGAAGATTCAGCTTTGTTCCCCCAGGCTCATGCACCGGGGCCTGAACCGGCAATCCGAATCTTCACGCAGAAATCAGGTTACTGCATGAAGCCGCCAGTGTCTTTCCGTGCGGTGCCGCCGACCGTGAGCCGGTCCACCTTCAGGGTAGGAATGCCGACTCCCACCGGGACCGCTTGCCCATCCTTGCCGCAGGTGCCGACACCTTCATCCAGCTTCAGGTCGTTGCCGACCATGGAGACGCGCGTAAGCACATCGGGGCCGTTGCCGATCAGGGTGGCGCCGCGGATGGGCGCCGTGACCTTGCCGTTTTCAATCAGGTAGGCTTCCGACGCCGAGAAGACAAATTTGCCGCTGGTGATGTCCACCTGCCCGCCGCCGAAGTTCACCGCATACACACCATGTTTTACCGAGCGGATGATGTCCTGGGGATCGTCCTCACCCGCCAGCATGTAAGTGTTGGTCATGCGCGGCATGGGAATATGTTCGTAGCTCTCGCGCCGTCCATTTCCGGTATCGGCAATACCCATAAGGCGGGCGGAAAGCTTGTCGCTCAGATAGCCTTTGAGGATTCCCTTTTCGATCAATACCGTGTTCTGCGTGGGCTGGCCTTCATCATCCACGTTGAGCGAGCCGCGGCGCCAGGGCATGGTGCCGTTGTCCACCACGGTGCATTTTTCGCTGGCCACGCGCTTGCCGATCAAACCCGCAAAGGCCGAGGTCTGCTTGCGGTTGAAATCGGCTTCCAAGCCGTGTCCCACAGCTTCGTGCAGCAGCACGCCCGGCCATCCTGGACCAAGCACGACTTCCATTTCCCCGGCCGGAGCTTCGCGGGCATCCAGCTGAAGAATCGCCTGCCGCGCGGCCTCTCTGGCGAAGTATTCCGGAGTCTTCTCGCCGAAGAAGAAATCCAGCGCCACTCGTCCTCCGCCGCCTGAGCTCCCGCGGGCGGAGGTTCCCTCCGCCTTCGCAATGCAGGATACGTTCATGCGCGCCAGGGGCTGAGAGTCGTCTGCAAAAGTGCCGTCCGAGCCGACCACAAGAAGGTTACGCAGCTCGTCGGCGTAGCTGACGCGAACTTCCTTGATCCGCGAATCGTAAGCGCGGGCCGACGCGTCGCCCCGCATCACCAGTTCGACCTTGGCGCTGATCTCGGCATCGACCGAAGGCAGGGTGACGGGATAGAGGCTGCGTGCCGGTTTTTGCTGTAGACCCACGGATGGCGTTTTGGCCGGCCCGCTGGCGATCAGCGCGGCGGTGCGGGCCGCATGGACGATGCGCTCGGGCGAAAGGTCGTCCGTGTAGGCGTACCCCGTGCGCTCGCCTACGACCACCCGAACCCCGCAGCCGGCAGAGATACCCTGCGAAGCGGACTTCACCATCGACTCGTCCACCATCAGGGAGGTCGAAGAGAGATACTCGAAGTAGAGGTCGGCGTACTCTCCGCCGGCGGATAAAGCAGCTGTCAGATAACGCTCAAGATCCCTTTCGCTAAGGCCGTAGTGCTGAAAGAAGAACCGGTTCTTGTCCACGAGAATTAGATGTCCTTAAGGCGGGAAAGGGTCCCGATCAATTCATTATCCCACACGGACTTACGGGACACCGAGTAACGGAAGGGCTGCCTCCCGGACCCTGGCCGGGTGGGCGTGTTTGTTGCTTCGAACCCTGCCAATGTTCATTCGTCACAGACAACATGGTGAGGCTTGTGCAAGATTATTGGCCGTGACACCGGAAGCGCTGGTCCGAACCCTTGAAGACTTCCTCGCCGGGGCGCGGGACGCTGTGGTGATGGACGAGGGCGCTGTCGTCTTCGACCTGGCGCAAGCCAAATATTCCATTTCGGGCGAACCCCACAAGTGCCTGCTCCATATGTGGTCAACCGAGCGCAACGTGGTGCGCCGGGTGCTCGATGCAGAGGTCAAGGACCAGGTGCTGCGGCTGGCGGTCCAGCGTCTGGGACAGACGCGTCCCAGCAGACTTGAAATCTGCCGGGCGCGAGACCGCCGCACCCCCACCGCGATGCGGGCCGCTCGCCTGACCTATCAGCGCCACCTGCAGACACTGCTGGAGCGCAAGTTTCCTTCCTGGATGGCGTCGCGTCTCAGCACGTCTCCCGATCTGGAGCGTTCGTTCGGGCCGGTCTACTCCCGAGGCTGGCTGCGCCGGGGGCAGTCTGCATTCGCCGTGCTGGGCGTGAATGAACAAGAGACCCAGTTCTCAATCGATGCGGCCTTGACGTTCGGCATCCTCTGGCTGAATGTGTGCCGTGAAGCCCAGACGAGCACGGGCGTGGTGGAAGGTCTCAAGTTGTTTCTGCCGCCGGGTAGCTCGGCGCTGACCCGCGAGCGCATGGCACAGCTGAATCCAGCCGCCGCCAAATGGGAGTTGTACGAGTTCGACGAAGGCGACGACAGTCTGCGGCAAATGGACGTCACGGATCGTGGCAACGTCCGCACTCGCCTGGTGCACTGCGCCGACAAGGCCGCAGCTCGCCAAAGACTTGGCGAGGCCGTTCTCTATGTCCAAAGCCTCATGCCCGAGGCTGAAATTGCGGTGTTGTCGCCCGCGGAGGCCGGTTTTCGCCACCGAGGACTGGAATTTGCCCGCGCGCGCCTGGCTCATGTGCCCGGATCGCCGCAAAGCAGGGTGGAAATTGTATTCGGCGTGGGCGCCGATGAACGCGTCCTGACGGAAGACAATGGGCAGACCTTCCGCCAGTTGGTGCGCGGGATCGGCGAGGTGCGCCACGCCGGTGGACCTCGCGATCATCCCCTCTGGCGGCTGCAATCCGAGCGTTGGCTGGAATCGCTGGTAGTGCGCGACGTGACCGCAGTCGACGAGCGCCTGGATCCGTCGTGCCTCTATTCCCAGGTGCCTGCATTCTCCGCCTCCGATCGTGCCATGATTGACGTCCTGTGCGTGACCCGCAGCGGCCGGCTGGCCGTGGTGGAGCTCAAAGTCGACGAGGATGTTCACCTGCCCTTGCAGGGGTTGGATTACTGGGCGCGCGTGGCCTGGCACCATGCACGCGGTGAGTTCCAGCAGTTCGGATACTTTTCTGGCCGGGAGGTCGCGTCCGACCAGCCTCTGCTCCTGCTGGTCGCGCCGGCCCTGCATGTCCATCCGGCGACGGACATCCTCCTGCACTACTTCTCGCCGGGAATTGACTGGACCCTCGTCGGGATCGATGAGAGATGGCGAGATGGAATCAGGGCGGTGTTCCGCAAGCGATCCGGGTCAGCAACCACGCAGACCGACGATATAGCCGCAAGCCGGCTGTGACGCGGAAACTCGTTTCCGCCGTAGCGCCGCTGTCCTGCCGGCTGTTTCGAGGGCGTCTTCCCCTCGGTCGGCCGCCGGATGGCCAGCGCCAGGGCGCCTAATGACCTTCATTTCTCGGGCCATACTCCGAACGCCCGCCTCACGTCCACCAGTTGCCCCAGGTGATAAGCGTTGTGGTCCGCCACCAGCAGCGCTTCGCGCAGAATCGTCTGTCCGTCTCCCCAAGGGATGCGAGCGTACAGATCTGTTTTCGGATTGGCAACCAGATCCGCCATCTCCTTCAGGTCTTTACGGAATTGCTTGACGCTGTCACTCCACGCTGCCGCACCCGCCGGGCCTGTCTCCGAGGGCCAGTATCCTTCCGGCCAGGCGGGAGAAATGTGCTTCCGGTTACGGCTGAATTCCAGGATGTCCCATTGTGCGATGCGCAGGTGCTCAAGCAGCATCCATGGAGAGTGCGGCAAAGCGCTGGGCTTCTGTCCGCGCAACTCCGGCGGAATGCCTTTGATGACTTTGTCGAATGTGGCGTGCGCCCCTCCACCACGTAGCAGGTACAGGACGTGTTGGCGCAGCAAGGAGTCGTGATGGTTCTTTTTGGGCCTCATAAATGTTCCTCTCTAACGACGATGCGTGCACCGGCGTCCCGCTTATGAGCTCTTCGTAGTTCAGGCACGTTCACCCGGCTGTGCGGTTTAGCGAGCTCACTTCCGCCGGTCCTCCAATCGTGTTCTCTGGCTTCTCTCCCTGGTACACCCTCGCCATTCCCCTCACCAGGCGCCGCAGAGGCAGTTCGCCGCGCGAGTCTGAGACGAAGATTTCCCCAACCCGGTTGCCGCGATAGAACCAACGCTTCAGGAGTGCGAGATGTTCCATAGCCTCCATCATGGTTCTCACTTCCGTCGCAGGCAGGGTGGCTAGCGCCTCCTGAACGCGGGACTCCATGGACTGCGACCGGGTGTGTTCCGCGGCCTGAATGGGAAAGGCCAGGGGTCCGGCAATAACGCCCGCGTCGATGCGGAAAAGAGCGACACACCCCGCCATCGCAGAGCGTTGCACCATCACTGCGGTCAACTGGTCAATGCGGCGGACAATCTCCGGGAGCTGGCTCTGAAGTGGTTTCAGTTTTTCCAGTCTGGCGTGCAGACCGGCGGCGCCCTCAAAGTCCAGGCCTGCAGACGCCTGGTCGCGTTGTGCGGCTATCTCTCGTATCAGGCTTTGGCCGCCGCTGTCGAAGTACGCCCGCACCCGCCCTACTTCAGCGTGATATTCCCCGTCGGTGCAGCCCTTGTAACATGGCGCCAGGCACATCTTCATCTCTGAATAGATGCAGCCGGGAAACTGGGGATCGGGATGCAGATCTTCGACGCAGCGGCGCATCCTGAAAAAATCCAGTGAGTCGCTGGCGAACTTTTCCGCTGCGGCCCGCGAAGGGAACGGACCGTAGTAGAGAGACGGTCCTCCCCGGCGGCCGAGACGGGTCGTGATCGAGACGCGCGGATACGCGTTCTCCATGTGCAGCTTGACGAGGGGCGCAAAACGCAGCCGCAACCGATCCGGGTAGTTTTTGGGAAAGGCTGAGCGCAACAGGCGATAGAGCAGGAAACCCGATTCAAACTCCGAACCTGTAAGCGTGTATTCGATCCAGCGGACGCGCTGGCGCAGATTGAGACGCTTGCTCAGCTCCGTGGCGGCGCATAACACGCGCTCGAGCCGGCGGCGCAGATTGGTGGTTTTGCTGGCGTAAGGCTGGGCGTTAACATCGTCGCCGCGAAGAAGGAAAACGGCCGGGGCGGCCGGGACCGAGGGAAAGATTTCGCCATCACGGTGGGGAATGAACTCGAGGCGCTCGGCCAGCATCAAGCCATTCTAATAACATTCCTCGCAGAGCCAAGAAAACTTCCCTGCTGCGCCGTCCATGGAACAGCGGCGACATGGACTTCAGCGGAAACTGGCGCTCTTCACCTTCTGGCGGAAGTCCTGGCCTTCCATTTTGACGATGCGGCACATCTCGTGCAGGCGGGAGCGCATACGCTCTCCGATGCGATCGCCCAAAGTTTCGTCGCGGGCAGCGCCGCGCGGTCCGGCAACGGCTGCCGCCGGACGATCGTCGAAATTGGTGGTAATGATGGTCGTGCGATTATCGTTGTAGCGGGTGTTCAAAATCAGGCTGACGGTGTCCCAGACCCACTCGGTGGGCTTGACCGCTCCCAATTCGTCGAGCACCAAGACCTCGGTTTCAAACACCGGACGCAGCACTTCCAGTTCCGTGGCCTGCACGGAATCGTTGTAGGAATTCTGGATCTGCTTCAGCAAATCGCGGTAATCGTAGAACAAACAGGCCGCACCCTTGCTTTGAATCAGTTCCTTGACAATTCCGACCGCCAAGTGGGTCTTGCCCACGCCGATGCTGCCGATCAGCAGCAGGCCCGTGCTGTCCAGGGGATACTCCTCCACAAAGCGGCAGGCGGCGAGGCGGGCCGGCGCCAGCCCGAGGTGGGGTCCGTCAAACTCAAAGTTCGAGAGCTCGCAATGTTCGTACCGCCGGGGAATGTGCGCGGCCGCCATCAAGGCCTCAGTGCGAGCCTGCACGCGACAGTGACAGCGGGTAACGCGGTGATCCGATCCGGTGGAAAGTCGCTTCCAGCCGGTGCCTTGGCACGCCGGGCAAACATCCGCGGACACGTTCATGACCTGGGTTCTTCCCTTTATTTCAACTTTGCACTCTCCGGGGCAGTAGCGCAAGTGTCGATGCCGGTCTTCCTGTGCACATCTTGTGGAGTTGCGCTGCGGACTGTGGAGAGCTGAGGAAAATCAGCACCGGCTCATCGCGGCGAGCGCCGGCGGTCCCGCACCCGGCGCTTCGCGATTGCGGAAGACTCCCTCACCGCCTCCCGGATCACCTGCAGAAAGGCCTGAGCCTCTTTCCGCAGCGGGCGGTGGCGGGAATGAATGACGTCCAGACTTCGCCCCAGGGGTTCGGCGTCGAGCAGCTTGACGATGGCAAATTTCCCCGACCGGATTTCCAGGCCCACCGCCAGCTGGGGGAGAAACGCCACGCCCAGTCCACGGTCGACCATGCGCTTGGCGGTCTCGATGGTGTCGACCTCCAAAGCCACGTTGGGAACCAGGCCTGCCCGCCGGAAGAGGCCGTGAGTCAGCGTCCAGTCGCTCGACCCGCGCTCATAGAAAATCAACGGCCAGTTGGCCACCTGGTCGAGTCGCGCCCTGCGTGCCTGCGCCGGGCCCTGCCTGGGATGACCCACCAGGAGCAGAGGGTCCTCGCGGAGACTGAGCGTCTCTAAATCGGGATGGTTGAGCGAGCGGGCCAAGCCGATCTCGGCCTCCTCGCGCAGCACCATTTCCAGAACTTCCTTAGAGTGGCCCGGGCGAATGGAGATGACCACTTTGGGATGGGCGTGCTGGAAGCGCTTCAGGAAGTCGGGCAGCAGATACACAGAAATGGAGTGGGCCGCCGCGATCTGCAATGGCCCGGCGCTCGACGGCTTCAGCTCTTGCACCGCCTGCGAGGCCTGCGACGCCGTACGCAGCAATTCTTCCGCATAGGGACGCAGAATTCTCCCCGCCTCTGACAAGGTCAGCCCGCGCCGCGAGCGCTCGAACAGCGTCGCTCCCAGCGACTCTTCCAGGGCTTTAATGCGCGCGCTAACCGCGGGCTGGCTCACGTTGAGGGCGTCCGCCGCACGGTGGAAGCCGCTGAAGGTTGCCACCGCCAGAAAGGTCTTGATCTGGTCAATCTCCATACATTTGCGGGCGCGGATTCGTACTCCGGCTCGCACTGAAAACATATTACTATCGTGATGTGTACATACGATAGATATTTATTATCACAGCGATCTAAAGGTTTCGTTTGACCCTGGCCATGAATCTGGCAGAATCGCCTCCCATGGCCGGCTGAAAGAGCGGCCCCCGGGCCGGGTCCATTGAGTGCAGCTGGGTGCGCGGGATGGGAAAACTTGTTCCCTCCGGCAGTTCAGGCTTCAGGGAGTCGAAATGCATATGGCCACCACTTCCGTGAACAACGCTTCACTGGCCTGCTTCCGGGTCAACCAGCCTCCTACGGGAGCCGAAGTCAGCCACGAACTGCCGCCTGGCTTCCTGGAATTTCTGGCTCCGTTCCACCGCCGCTTCAGCCCCCGGCAGCAATCGCTCCTCGAGGAGCGCCGGAATGTGCTGGCGGCCTCGCACCAGGGCGAGAAACCCGCTCATCGCTTCCCCGGCGATGCGGTGCGCCGCGGTTGGCATATTGAGCTGCCCGAGTGGTGCCGCGATCAGCGCAACCAGATGACGGGTCCGGCCGATGAGGCTGAACTGGTGGTCAAAATGCTAAACTCCGGCGCTCCCGGAGTGATGCTGGACCTGGAAGACTCGATGGTGAATGACTGGGAACACCAGCGGGTGGGAGTGGAAAACATTCTGCAGGCCCTGCGCGGCACCCTGACTTACTTCGACCGCAAGCGGGACAAGCTGATTGGCCTTGAACCCAGGACGACGGTGACCTGGATCCGGCCGCGTGGTCTCCACCTCCATCAGAGCGGTCTGTTTGACGACGAGTTGACCTCGGCTTCGCTGTTCGACGTGGCCAGCATCGTCTACCGCGTGAATCCGTCGGAGCTCAGGCACCCGCTGGCCTTCTATATCCCCAAATCCGAGTCAGCCGAGGAGGCCGTGTGGTGGCGCGACCTGTTTCAGGCGCTGGCGGAGGCGCGCGGGTGGCCGCGTGACTATATCAAATGCATGGCGCTGGTGGAATCGCATCCCCTGGCCTTCCAGATGGAAGAGTTTCTCTACAACTTACGCGAGCACATCCTCGGTTTGAATCTTGGGCGCTGGGATTACATGGCCAGTCTCATCCACTTCAACCTGGACGATCCGGACTGGGTGCTCCCTGACCGCAATACCATTCCCACTGAGGTCCCGTTCTTCCAGAACCTGCGCGAGCTCATGCCGGAAATTTGCCATAAGCGCGGTGTCCTGGCTATCGGCGGCATGACCGCACTGTTCCCCAACCGCGAGGATGCCGACCTCAACCTCCGCGCCCTGAGTGGCTTGCAGAAGGATAAGAAGAATGAAGCAGACTGCCTGATGGATGGCGCATGGACGGGCCATCCCGACCAGAACCAGATCGCGATTGATCAGTTCCCATTCCCCAACCAGATGCATGCGCGGCGGGCGCAGGCCGAGCGGTTTCCGAACCTCCGGCCCGTGCCCAGGGGCGTGGGCCAACGCACTATTGCTGGAACCAGGGCCGCGGTCCGGACGGTCATCCGCTATCGCAACGGGGTACTCAATGGCAAGGGCGCCAGCCTGCTCGATGGCTACATGGAAGATTTGGCTACCGACCGCATCTACCGCCTGATGATCGCTCAGCGCCTGCACCACCACGGCCAGGTTCCGGTTACCGACGAGGCGGGAAACGCGGTTGCGCACACATCCGAACTCATCACTCGTCTGTTTGACGAGGAGTTGGAGAAGCTGCTGTCAAATCCAGGGCGCGACCTGGGTACCCGGCAGACGTTCTACGAGGCCCGCCGCATCAGCGAGGCGATGATCGCAAACGGCGAGTTCGATCCGGTTTAGAGAGGGGCACGGATTCAGCGGCGCCGTTAAGCGTCCGTAGCTCTTGGGGCAGAGAGGTCACATGGCAAACAACGACTGGAAGACGAACCCGCGCTGGGCCGGCATCATTCGCCCGTACAGCCAAGACGACGTCCTGCGGCTGCGCGGCTCGCTGCGCATCGAGCACACCCTGGCGCGTTACGGCGCCAATCGTCTCTGGGACCTTCTTCACTCCGAGCCCTACATCGCTGCCCTCGGCGCCATGACCGGCAATCAGGCCATCCAGCAGGTGCAGGCCGGGCTTTCCGCCATTTACATCAGCGGCTGGCAGGTGGCCTCTGATGCCAATGATGCGGGGCAGATGTATCCCGACCAGAGTCTCTATCCAGCTGACAGTGTGCCCAACGTCGTGCGCCGCATCAATCAGGCCCTGGCCCGTGCTGATCAAATCCATCATGCCGAAGGCAAGAACGGCATTCACTGGTTCGCGCCCCTCATCGCCGACGCCGAAGCCGGATTCGGCGGCAATCTCAATGCCTTTGAACTCATGAAGGCCATGATCGAGGCCGGCGCCGCCTGTGTCCACTTCGAAGACCAGCTCTCTTCCGCCAAAAAGTGCGGACACCTCGGTGGCAAGGTTCTGGTGCCCACTGCGGAGGCCATTCAGAAACTGGTCGCGGCCCGCCTGGCCGCTGACGGCCTGGGTGTGCCCACGCTAATCATGGCCCGCACCGACGCTCACAGCGCTTATCTCCTGACCAGCGACAGCGATCCCCGCGACCACCGGTTTCTCACCGGCGATCGCACCGCGGAAGGATTCTTCTGCATCCGCGGCGGTCTCGATGCCGCCATCGCGCGCGCGATTGCCTACGCCCCTTACGCCGAACTGGTCTGGTGCGAGACCTCCGAGCCCAACCTGCACGAGGCCCGCCGCTTCGCCGAAGCCGTGCACGCCGTCTATCCCGGCAAGCTGCTGGCTTACAACTGCTCACCTTCCTTCAACTGGAAAAGGAAGCTCGACGATTCGACCATTGCCCGCTTCCAGCGCGAGCTCGGCGCCATGGGCTACAAGTTCCAGTTCGTCACCCTCGCCGGCTTCCACGCCCTGAACCTTGGGATGTTCGAACTGGCGCGGCAATATAAGCTGTCCGGCATGAGCGCTTATTCCCGCCTGCAGGCCAAGGAGTTTGCCAGCGCCGAACATCATGGTTACGAAGCTGTGAAGCACCAGCGCTTCGTCGGCACCGGCTATTTCGACCTGGTGACGCAGGTGATCGCGGGCGGAACCTCCTCCACCACGGCTCTTACCGGATCGACCGAGAGCGAGCAGTTCGGCGCCAATCGAGCGGGGGCTGTGGATTTCTCCTCCGCGGAGTACGCCAGCCCGCCCGCGATCCGGCCCGATGAGCAGGCGCGCCTCTAACGCTTTTACGGCCGAAGTGCCACCTCCCAGGCGTCCCCGGCGGGGAGGTGGCCCTGTCTTCCGCGATGATTCCGGCTTAGCGCGCGGTGCCGACTCAAAAGCGGCATGGGGCGCGGATTTCCACAGTTGACATTCACTCCCTGCGGTAGCTAAATAAGGCCGCCGGGTCTCCCACGTCTGCTGCAGCGAGTGCTTCCTCTCCCCAGCGGTGCGCGCTGCAGCTGAACGAGACCTGCCAGGAGAAGAAATGAACAAAGCTGATCTCATTGACAAGATCGCCGCCGGCTGCCGTATCAGCAAGGCGCAGGCCGGCACCGCGATCGACACTGCAGTAGACAGCATTACCTCCGCTCTCAAGAAGGGGGACCGGGTGGCGCTGATCGGTTTCGGCACCTTTTCGGTCTCGCAGCGTAAAGCCCGCAACGGACGCAATCCGCAGACCGGCGCCACCATCAAGATTGCCGCCCGCAGAGTCGCCAAATTCACCCCGGGGGCCGAACTCAAAAAGGCAGTCAACAAGGGCAAGTAGGTTCAGGTTTGACGAGGCGGCAGGAGGTCGGTCCTGCCGCTTTCCTTTTTTCCCAGTGGAAAGCTGCTGGCATCGCCGTTCCCCCTGGTATAAGCTTTCAGTCCAGTCCAGACGGTCGCTTCGTCGCTTTTCCGTCGACCCTGGCTTTTCCCCGCCGACTGAACCTTAGACGCATACCCTGGTAGGCCCTTGGGTACCTCATTCAGCAACCGCAGGAGGGAATATGACCGTCGTCGTGAAGGCCTATACCTCGCCCACGCTGGTTCTGCTTGCCTTTGATTGGCCCGCCGGCGATGGCCGCGCCGACTTTCTCGGCTTCGCCATCGACCGGACTCCAGGCTTTGGCTCAGCTCCCCGGAGCTGGCTGCCCAATCGCATCGGATTCGATGGGCCCAAGCCGGACCAGAGCGATATCCCCTGTAACCAAGCCCCCATCCAGAAATTCTATTGGTGGGACGCGCGCATCAACACCGCGGACCGGGGCACACAGTTTTCCTACCGGGTCATTCCCGTTGTCGGCACACCTGACGCGCTGCAAATTCTCGACGATGAAGCCGCCCTGATCAACGTGCGCATTCCGGAGGTCGAGGAGAACGGCATCACGACGCACTTCAACCGTGCGGTGGTAAGCTCGCAGGCCTTTTCCAAGCAATTTCCTCAGCTCACCACGGCTTCGCAGCAGAAAGCCGCGCGCGCCTGGCTGGCCAATGGCATGGAGCAGGCGGTGCCGCAGTTTCTCGGCGGCGCGGGCGGCAAGGACATTGAAGGCGCCATCTATCACCTCACCGACGAGATCTGGATCATTCCCTCGCTGCGCAACTACGCCGGACCGGTCTCGCTTGCTTACAACCAGACGGGAGACGACCATACGTCCGACGACGCCATTCAGGAGCTGGAAGATGCGGGGCGGCCGGCTGCAGGATTCGTTGCCCGCACCCACGCCAACATCATGCACGACAAGTTTCTGGTGCGAGTGGGCGCAGCGGACCACGCCGAGGCTGTGCTGACTGGCTCGGCCAACTTCACCAGCGAAGGACTGTCAGTGCAAGCCAACGTGCTGCATGCCTTCGAATCCCCTGATCTGGCGCACCTGTACCTGGCGCGGAAGCGGTTTTTGGATGGCAATCCTACCCTTGCCCATACCCAGAACGCGCAAACCGGCTGGTCGGCGCCGGTCGCCGCTGGCGATGCAACCGTGAGCGTTTTCTTTCCACCGGAAAAGAACAGCGAACGCGCTTCGCTGCAGGAAATCGTCAATGCGATCAACGGCGCTCAGCACTCGGTCCTGCTGTGCGCCTACGACC
The DNA here is from genome assembly GCA_964408515.1 of uncultured Acidobacteriaceae bacterium. Lineage (GTDB taxonomy): Bacteria > Acidobacteriota > Terriglobia > Terriglobales > Acidobacteriaceae > CAYOZX01. The sequence goes on from CAYOZX010000025.1 coordinate 13,523, forward strand.
CCACGGACGGGGCCATGCTGGAGGCGGTCAAGAATGCTGCGGCCGGCGCCAAGATGGTGCTCGGCCTGGTGAACCGCGTCCCGGCCGAGGAACCCACGGGCGATCCCTCTCATGCCGATGTGGCTGCAAAGATTGCTATCTTTGATTTGTCCAAAGACAAATCGGTGGTCGGATTCGGCGCCTTCAAATCAAGCGACACCCCCACCGACTTTGCTCCCGAGCGTGTGCTCTGGCCCGGAGAGGATCCCAAGATCATGGTGCGGGTGCATCACAAGTTTGTGGTGATCGACGCCGAAGGCGACAATCCCATTGTTTTCACAGGTTCCGCAAACTTCAGCGGCAACTCGCTTCACCACAACGACGAAAACCTGATGAAGCTCACAAATTGTCCTCGGATGGCAGGAATTTACCTGGCCGAGTTTCTCCGGCTGTATGAGCACTATCGCGCCCGGCTGCAATTCAGCCGGCGCCAGGCGGGTGAAGACACGTTCAAGCTCACGAGCGATAACACCTGGAGCAAGAAATACTTCACCCCGGGCAACCCTGCGATGAAGGCACGACAAGCGATGGCGGGAACCGGTTAACGGCCGGGGTTCGGCTGATTTCTCACGCACGGCTGCCTTGCGCTCCCTCAGCTCTCAGTGTGTGTCAGCCTCTCTCGAAAGCGTGCTTCTGTTCGAGTTCGGCGAGTGCGTTTCGCATGTCGGTCTCAAACTTTTCCGCCTGGGCCATCAGGGATGCGTTGGCGGAAGCCCAGTCGCCCGCGAGCGTTATTAACTCCTGATCTCTCAGTTTCCCGGCAACCTCGAGCAGCCGCTCTGGCGGCGTCTCGACGTACAGAGCTTCGGTCGGATCGCCCACCCAGACCGGACCGGGAGCAGACCTGGTCTGCCAATACACCTTGCGCGCGATAAGCAGAGCCACGTCCTCGTCGGCCGCCTTGCCGAACACCCACTTGCTGCGCTTGAAGTCATAGTGACGGCTGGAAAACTGCACGGGAACACGCTTGCCGGACTTGAGAAACTCGATCTGCCGCCGGTCCACTTCCTTGCGCAGGGCGTTGATCACAGGGCCTTCGATATCTTGAGGCTCGAGGGAGGGCAGAACCTCACGCACGGTGGCGGAGAGATTCACGGCAACCGGCGCGTGCAGCCCTTCGGTATTTTCCAGAGTGATGTCGGCGTGCAGCACCCAGAAATCGGCGCCGGAAGTGGACTTGTGGAAGGGCCATTCCAGCTGGATGGATAAGGGAAGACCACTCAGACAGACGTAGATTCGCTTCCCTTTCGCGTCTTGCGCAGGCGACGGTCCGGACATTGTGCTTCAAGCCTCCGACTCGCCGGCCCGGAGGACCTTAACGCAGGGCGTATCAGGGCGTGGTGACGCGGACCGGTAGTATTTTCACTGGGTATTCTAGCTTGAGATTCCACTTTTGGGGCGCGGAGCCGTCAGTCTCGCCCCGGAGGCTCGCGAAAACGACCCCTGCGACGCGCCACGTGGTCCACCGTTACCGACTTCAGGCGCGGAAGGGAGGTCTTCATCCCACCTATTTACTGCTGAGAGCCGTAACTAACCAGGTTCTTGTTCAGGAAACACGCCGCAAAATGGGAGAGGGAGCGCACGGGGAGGGGTGAGGCTAAGTCCGAGGCAAAAAGGGGGAGGTCTGCCCCTACTTGGCGGCTAGGGCTTCCTGGGCAAACAGGCTGGAAATCTTTCCTAGAAGAGCATCCATACTGCGTCCTGTCTCCAGGGTTAAATCGACGGACGGATGGCCTTCGCCGTCAGTGTGCATTACCAGCACGCGCGTGCCCTCGTGCGACTTCTTTACCATGTAAGGCAAGTGGTGGCGGTCATTCTTGGTAAGGGTTGGCCCCAGAACTACAAGATCGAAGGCGTCACGTTTGAGCTCATCCATAGCCGCCTGCCGGCCCTGAGCCTGGGTCACATGGTGCCCCGCCTTTTCGATTGTAAGCGACTGTTCTGCAAGGACTTCCTGATCCCCTTCCGCATAGAGAATCTTCAATTTGAAGGCTGGTTTCGAAGGCTTTGTCATGATGCATCCGGCCGGCCTTTCCGTTCCCGGCTGACTTGCAACCGTATCAATCCGGCAGCGAGGTGAGAACGTCACGGAAGATCAGCCGGAATGCGGCCAAAGACCACGCCCGACCGGGCAACGGAACACTTTTCTCGAGGTGAACGCAGTGAGGCAGATTGACTTCTGGCTTGCGCTTGGGGTTTTTGCTTCCACCGCGGCGAGGGATGCCGTCTATGTCGTCCCGAATGTGCGACGCAAAGCAACAGTGCCGGTCAACTCTGTCTACTGCCTCAGCCCTATCCAGCGCTCTGAAACCACGATGGAGTTGCCTGGATTCTGGGGGTCGAAGCGCACCGAGGTAGGCAGACCCAGTCGGCAGGAATGGAGATTGATGAAGTGGCGAAGGTAGGTTACGTCCTGGGAGGCCTCATACGACACCCCAGCGACGTCATACTGATAGATCAGCAGGGTCACCGGACGGTTGGCGGCGCCCGACATTTCCTGAACGTCAATCACCGTGCCATCGGTGATGCGCCCGATGCGGTCCAGCCATCCCCGGCGCTCGCGCTCCAGGTCTTCCGCGGTCTTGGGCTTGCGGCGCAGCAGGAGCCAGACGGCACTCAGGACGGCAAGGACAACGACGGCCAGGGCATAAAGACGAAATGGGCTCATGTGTCAGTGATTGCCAGCCGCCGTGACGCGCGGCGGACTCTGAGACAGGATAAAGCCAGAGTGAACTCTGGGGAAGAGCAACAGAATAGAAGCCCGCAGTCAGCGGCGGCTCCGTACTTATTCGTCTTCGTCTATCACCGGATTTTTCAGAGTTCCCACACCCTCGACCATTACCTCCACGACATCGCCAGCCACGACCGGGCCAACCCCTGGCGGTGTGCCGGTCGCTATCAGGTCGCCGGGCTCAAGAGTCATGATTTGCGAAATATATCGGACCACGACCTCCAAAGGAAAAATGAAGTCACGAGTGTTGCCTCGTTGCCGAATCTCCCCGTTCACGCGGGTTTCGACCGCGACGCCGGCCCAGGGATCGATTTCATCGCTGACCAGCGGGCCCACGGGGCAAAAGGTGTCAAATCCTTTGGCGCGCGTCCATTGCCCATCCCTCTTCTGCAGGTCGCGCGCGGTCACATCGTTTACGCAGGTGTAGCCGAGGCAAAAGGGACGCACATCCTGGCCGGCGCCTAATTTGTGGCATCGCCTGGCGATGACAACACCCAGCTCGCCTTCGTGGTCCACTCGGCTGGAAACGCGGGGACGGCGGACCGCTGCGCCCGGAGCAAGCAGAGACGAGGGCGGCTTCAAAAAGATCAGCGGCTCAACCGGAACCTCGTTCCCCAACTCTGCGGCATGCTCGCGATAGTTGCGGCCCACGCAGACGATCTTTGAGGGCTGCACGGGTGGAAGCAGGGCCGCCTCGTCCAGAGGAATGCTGTCGACATGCTGCATGGCGACAGCATCCCAGTTCGGGCCCATAGCCTCCGGAGCAGTGAGCAATACGTTCGTGATGTGCGCCCGCCCGGCCAGGAATTCGATAAGACCGTACCGCACTTTGCCGGCGATCTGAAAACGGCAATATTTCATCAGGGCTGCTCTTACTCCGGTAGCTGCAGGTTGCGGGTCTGCCAAATCGGCGGAGGAACACTTGGGCTCAGTGCTTCGCCTCCATACGGTTCCGGCATGGCAAGAATCAGAGTCGGCAATCGGGGGACGGTTATTCCTTTCGGAAGGTGATCTCGCACCGTGGGGCGCCTTTGTGCATGCACATCTTTTGAACGGCTGAGACCGATTCACCGAAGTGCTTCGCCAGACCCTTTCCAATACCGACGGCAAGCGCACACATCTGACGGGGAGACGTATAGATAAGAAGTACTTCCTCTTTGCTGACGCGTATGGTCTTCAGTTGCGGAGGCTTGGCTCCCGGGTCCTGGGCGCGAACCACGGTATGAATTGTGCCTTCGGTGTTGTCGATAACGTCGATGGTCTTCCATTCCGGCCGCATTAAGTGACCATGCATCTT
>CAYOZX010000025.1:17599-21317 GCA_964408515.1 uncultured Acidobacteriaceae bacterium
CAGCACGCCCGATACCGGTTTCCCCGTAAGGGAGGACGCCGCGAACACCAAAGCGACGAGGTCCGCATCAGGATACTCTCCCAGCGGCAAAGACACCTTGTGTTCAAGATGCGCCCGCTGCAGCAAGGCGCTCCAGGTTCCGATTCCGTGCTTTGTCTCGGCATAATTCTTAAGTTCCAAGAAGATGATTCCGTGCATAGGCCCTCCCGGAGGGGACAGAGACGCGCCGGTTCCGCGCAACTGCCGGCACAGGAGCCTCACTGCGGGCTCGCCAGAAACGGTTCGCAGCCAATCAGTTGCGCCGGCCTACGTGCTGCTCTCGATAACGGGGAAATCTGGTGAACGCTGTATCGGCGCCAATTCTGCCACAAAAGAAGGTTGCGAGACGGAAAAACCGCAAACGTCGGGCGTGCGACGGAAACCGAGTGCTGCCCCTAGGGCACTGTTTCGCCGGCCTCTTCCGAATGCCTGCTCTCATTGCCCCGTTCGTCGATCGCGGACACGGAGTAGAAATATTCTCTGCCCGATTGAACGCTGGTATCGCGGTAGGCCGGGGTTCTCACTAGATCAAGGTTTAGTTTGCTCCACTCCGAGTTGCGTTCGCGGCGAAAGACGTTGTAACCGGCAAGGTCAGGCTCGCTATCCGGCGACCAGACCAGATCGATGAAGAGCGCCTGCCCCACTCCTGAAAATACCGCCTGCAGGCCCGTCGGCACTGAGGGCGGGAAGACATCGTTGGCAAAGACCTGCGTGACCGGAGTGTCATCGCCCTCAATGCCCACATCAGGTTTGCCTGGTTCCGACACAATGGTCGCGACGGTGGCGCGATAGTCGTAGCGCTTCTGCCACTCGAACGTCTGGTCGAGGAACTGTGATGCTGAGGTGGCGGACGAGCAAAGAGTGAGGTCCGGCTCGGCGATCTTGCTTTCGGTCGCCTGTCCCTGCTCGCGGCGATAGATTCGCATCTTGTGGCGCAGGCCGGGCGTATCGACCCCTGGGGACGCGCAGTCCCACGAGAGCAGAATTCCATCGCCACCCACACGGGCGCTGAAGTTCTGTGGCGGCGGAAGCGTGGGAGCCGACGGGACGCTGGCCTGGTTGGAGAGTCCGGCGCTGCGGCCGGCCTGGTTCAGCACCGAGACCGCGTAATTCACCTCGGCAGTAGGATCCTGGCTCTGCACATCGGGCGGCAGAGTGTCTATGTAGTTTGCCTGGATTCTGGGAGTTTCCCCGCTTTTGCCAGGCTGGGAAGAGAGCAGCGGAAACCGGTCTGGCGGAATCTCGTCCGTCGGCTTTTTGCAGTCGGTGACTTCCGCGCGCACGCTGCGGCACACTCGGGTGACGCCGGGATGACGCACGGTCATGCGCTCGGTGGTCCTGCTGGGCACGGTCCAGGTGAGATAGACGCGGTTCCCCTTGCGCACGGCGCGCAGATCGCTAACCGGCTTGGCCAGTTCCAGCGACGGAGGCATCGGCGGGCCGGGTGCGCCACAGGAACCGAGCACGGCGCAACTCAGCAGGCAGAGACAGAGACTCCGGTTGCCGGGCTTCATCGCAGAAGGCACAAGGGTATCAGAAGGATTCAGCCTGCCAGTTCCTTTACTGCTTCGCGGAAGATGCGGGTGTGCTGCTCGACGTCGGAAGGGTCGGTCTGGGGCGACATCAGGGCCATATTGTGGAACGGCATCAGCAAAATGCCGCGGTTCATCGCGTAAAGGTGCATGAAGCGTTCCAGCTCGAAATCCATGGCCTCGTGGGCCTCGGTTCCGTTCTTCGGCCGCTTGGCCGAGAACTGATATTCAGCGCGGCAGCCCAGGCGGGTCACATGCCAGGGCACGCCGAATTCCGCGATTACCTTCTCGACTCCCGCAGCCCAGCGCTCCGCCAGCGGAATGGCGCGGGTGAACGCCTCTCTGGTCAGGACCTTGGTAAGGGTGGCGCGCATGGCCGCGAGAGACAGCGGGTTGCCGGCCAGAGTTCCACCGATGCCGCCAGTATCACAATCTTCCAGGCTTTGACCTTTGGTGATGGCGCCGGCCACGGATTCGGTGAAGCCATAGGCGGCGCCAGGGACCCCGCCGGCGATGGCTTTACCGAATACAAAGAAGTCGGGGCTGAGGTTTTCCTCGCGCGTGTACCCGCCCGGGCCGGCACAGATGCTGTGCGTTTCGTCGATGATGAGCAGCGTGCCGTATTTGTGGGTGAGATCGCGCAACGACTGGTGGTAGCCCGGCTCAGGATGCACGATCCCGACATTGGTCATGACCGGCTCAGCCAGCACACAGGCCACGTCGCCGGGCGCAAGCGCCTGCTCCAGCGCAGGCACGTCGTTGAACTCGACAACCTTCGTGGTTACCGAGGGCTCGACCGCCGGCCCGATGTTGCCCCGGCGAGCCTGGGCAACGCCATCTTTGAGCGTGATGAACGTCTCATCCACCGAGCCGTGATAGCACCAGTTGAAGACGAGAATCTTGGAGCGTTGCGTGATCTGGCGCGCCAGCCGGATGGCGAAGCGGTTGGCATCGGTGGCGGTAAGCGCAAATTGCCAGTAGGGCAACCCGAAACGTTGCTGCAGCTCTTCCGCTACAAAAATCGCGTCTTCGGTGGGAAGCATGAGGGTGATGCCGCGCTTGGCCTGTTCTTCCACGGCCTTCACCGTGGCGAAAGGCGAGTGCCCGGTCATGGCCCCTGTGTCCCCCAGGCAGAAGTCGATGTAGCGGTGGCCGTCCACGTCGAACAGATGTGCGCCCTGGGCCTCGCGGACAAAGGGCGGGAATGCTCCCGCCCACTTGACCATCCAGTTCATGGGCACGCCGGCGAGCAACGACTTTCCCGCCCGTTCGAACAATGCCTTCGATTTAGGATGGCCGCTGACGAAGCGCTGCTGCTCGCGCTGCATGAGGGACTGGAGGTGTGGGCGTGGGATGGCTTTCATGACAGCAGACAAGCTGACCGCGGAGAGCCGGAGCACTCGCTCCAAACCCTTTCTTGGGCTGTGCCTCCCCTGCGATCAAGTCCTAGAGGATATACCGGCTCAAGTCCTGGTCCTTCACAATATCAGCCAGCATCTTGCGGACGTAGTCGGCGTCGACCTTGATGTGCTCGCCCTTCTTGTCCGGCGCATCGAAGCTGATCTCATCGAGCACCCGCTCCATGATGGTGTGCAGGCGCCGGGCGCCGATGTTCTCAGTCCCTTCATTGACCCGGAAGGCGAAGCGCGCAATCTCCTCCTGGGCCTCACGGGTGAACTCCAGCTTCACGCCCTCCGTCTCGAGCAGGGCTGTGTACTGCTTCACCAGCGATGACTTGGGCTCGGTCAAAATGCGGATAAAGTCGTCCATGGTGAGCGACTGCAACTCCACGCGGATGGGGAAACGCCCCTGCAGCTCCGGGATAAGATCGCTGGGTTTGGAAACGTGGAACGCGCCGGCGGCAATGAACAGAATGTGGTCGGTGCGCACCATGCCGTAGCGCGTGTTGACGGTGGTGCCCTCCACGATGGGCAGGATGTCGCGTTGCACTCCCTCGCGCGACACGTCCGGACCATGCCCGCTCTCCCGTCCGGCAATCTTGTCGATTTCGTCCAGGAAGATGATGCCGGAATCCTCCACGCGACTGATGGCCATGCGGGTGACCTGGTCCATGTCAATCAGCCGCTGCTCCTCTTCCTGGATCAGGTACTCGAAGGCCTCGTTCACCTTCATCTTCCGCTTCTTGG
>CAYOZX010000026.1:0-13017 GCA_964408515.1 uncultured Acidobacteriaceae bacterium
GGCTGCACCGGTTTGGGGAGGATTTTGCGGTCGAAGGATACTTGCGCGACCCTTATGCGTAGCGCCGATTCGCCGTTTGTAGCGCGCGTCTTGCCTCAGTGCTTCGCCCAACGCAGAGCGGTCCAGCGCCGGCGCGGGCGTGGGCATGTCTCGGCAGTATTCGGCAGGACGCCGGCTCCACACCTTAGGTGAAATCTGGCTGATATCATGAAACCGCATGTTCACAGGCATCATTGAAGAGGTGGGCCGCATAGCCGGCGTGATGCACCGCAAGGGCATCCGGCGGATCGTCGTTTCGGCCACACGCGTGCCCAGGGAGCTCAAGCTGGGAGACAGCGTCGCGGTCAGCGGCGTCTGTCTGACGGCGGTCAAGATCACGCCCAAGTCGTTCGCGGCAGACCTGGCGGCGGAAACATGGACGCGCACGTCCTTCTCACGCATCCGGCCTGGCGCCCAGGTGAACCTCGAGCTTCCTATGCGCGCCGGCGGGCGCTTCGGCGGGCACATCGTACAAGGGCACGTCGACGGGATCGGCAAGTTTGTGGGCCTGGAGAATATCAACGGGGCGAAGGATTGCTGGCTGCGAATCGCGGTTCCGGCGGAACTGGCGCGGTATGTGATCTTCAAGGGCTCGCTGTCAATTGAAGGCATCAGCCTGACGGTGGCCCGGGTGGAGGGAACGCGCGTCACCATGGCCATCATTCCTCATACCCTGAAGATGACGAACCTGAGATCGCTGCAGAGAGGCGACCCGGTGAATCTGGAAGTCGATTTGGTCGCGAAGTACGTGGAAAGGATGTTGCGAGGCGAGGCCGGTTCTGCGCTGAAGGTGGAAGATCTGGTAAGCCAGGGATTCTGACCGATCAGCCGCTCACCTTCGTCGAGGCCTCAATACCCGGTTCGTCGAGTTTCAGAAACTCCTGCACGATGGGCTCTTCGCTTCTCTCCATCTCGGCAGAGGTCCCGAAGAACACAACCCGGGCCTCGTGCAGAAACACAACCCGGTCGGCCAGCTTCTGGGCCAGTCGCATGTCGTGGGTCACAACCACGCTGGTCAGGTGCAACTGAATCTTCAGCCGCTTGATGAGATCGCCCAGCAGTTGCGCCATGAGGGGATCGACCATGGTTGTGGGTTCATCGTAGAGCACGCACTCGGGTTGGGCGGCCAGTGCGCGGGCGATGGCCACCGAGCGCTTCATTCCAGTCGACAAATCCGAGGGCAACTGGTCGCGCATCTCGCGCACGCCGACCATGTCCAGCAGTCCGTCGACAATCTGGTAAATCTGCTCTTCAGAAAGCTGGCGTCGCTCGCGCAACGGAAAGGCCACGTTCTCGCCTACGGTCAACGAATCGAACAGGGCGCCATTCTGGAATACGATCGTAACCTTTTTGCGGATGTCCTCCAGCTCGGTCTCCGAATAATCGGTTATGTCTTCGTGGGCCACGATCACCCGGCCTGAGTCCGGCTTAAGAAACCCCATGATGTGAAGCAGCGAAACCGACTTGCCCACTCCGCTGCGGCCGAGGATGCAGACCGTTTCTCCCGGCATCACGCTGAAGCTGACGTGATCGAGAACGCAGTTGTCCCCGAATGACTTCGAAACGTCCTGGAAGTCGATGTAAGGCGAGCTGTTGCCGTTCGTGCCCATGGCTCAGGCCTTGCTCATTATCCGCTGGGACGCAGGCGTCGGCGATTCGAAGACCAGCTTTGCTTCCTCCCAGTCTTCAGCGGTATTTAGATTGCGGAACATTCCTTCGCCAAAGCCTTGCGCCGCCATTTCTTCCGAAGTAACGACGCGGGTTCTGACCTTCGCGAACAGCGTATCAATCTTGTTCCTGCCACGCTGCAGGGATTTCTCCGCAACCTCTGCGAAACTCCTTCGGTAAACCGCGCACAATGGCTGGAACACGCGGTTTTCGCCCGGAACCACGACGATGGCAGCGTCCGTGAGCGCAACTGAGACAAGGTACGTGAGAAAGTCAGAGCGCACAAAGGGCATATCGACGGCCAGAATCAGATTCAGCTCGGTGCCGCTGCCGAGTAACGCGGCGTGGATGCCGCCCAGGGGGCCGCGCTGGGGGTACAAATCTTCCACCACCGGTCCGAACCGGCCAAATTTGCCCGCATCCCCCACAATACAGGTGCTGGTCGCCACCCGCCCTATAACTTCCAACGCCCGTGCCAGCAGGGTTTTGCCTCCGAGCTGAAGCAGGGCCTTGTCCCGGCCCATCCGCGAGCTTCTGCCGCCCGCGAGAACAAATCCGGTCACGCACTCCACGCCGTGATCATACACGGGGCAGCGCTCTGCCCACTACGTCGTGCGCGAGTCTCTCCGAGGAGTCCACGGCGAGTGTGGGCATGACGCTGAAGCCAACAAATTGGGGCCAGCTGAACCCGCAGTTCCATAGGGAACACAAAATCCTCGCGAATTACCCGCAGCTGCAGGACGAAACTTTTTTGTACACGAAAGTAACCTAGCCCAAGCGTGGAGGGCCGTTGGATGATAGAACGCTCCGGTGTTCCCGGCCGGAATACGACCATGCCCCAGAAGTTGATGGACGTCCTCATGCTTGGCCGCTGCTCTCACGAGTTTTCCTGGCCCCGGCGGGCCGCCGACGGCGAGTATTACCAGACTTGCCTGTTGTGTGCCGCGGAATACAAATACGACTGGAAGACCATGCGGCGGATGAAGCGGGTGGACGCTCATCCCGAGACCGCCTCCGAACCCAGCCGCAGCCGAAGTCACAAGAAGCCGACCTGGGTGCCGCGCGCCCGGCGGCTCACTTTGAACGTGCCCCTGCGTTACCGCGCCAAGGGCCTGGGGACGTGGCACGAAGGCAAGGTGGAGAATCTCAGCCAGTCGGGCGTCTTGCTGGTCGGGCCGCAGCAGCTACCTGTAAATACCCTGGTGGAGATGGTCTTCGAAATGCCCGAGGAAATCTCCGGTCAGAAGAACAGCACAGTGCTGTGCCAGGGCCGAATCATCCGCCGCAAGGACGTGCGCCAGCTGGAGTCCGTAGGCCTGGCCGCAACCATTCTCGACTACAAATTCCTGCGGCAGAACTAGGGCACGGCGAATGCCCGGCTGCCGCAGAGATCTTTCGCGGGCACGTGCAGCTGCTGTAAGTGGTTCTGCCTCACCCGGTTACGCCACTGGCCGGGGAATCCCAAAGAAATCGAATTTTGCCCGAGACCGGGAGCTTTTCTGCATCTAAACTAGTCATAACCCATTTGTTTCCGTCAGGAGCAATGCTTATGAAGGCGACATTTTCTCGTTACGTCACCGTCCTCGCGTTGGTGACGATTCTCGCGGTGGGCGTGGGCTGCACCAAGGCCCCCGATGACGCGCAATTGAGCAGCGACATTCAAGCCCGGCTGAGCAGCGATTCCGGTCTGCAAGGCAAACAACTGGGCGTGAGAGCGGAAAACGGCGTCGTGACCTTGAGCGGCGCGGTGGACAACGACGCACAACGGGACGCAGCGGCACGCTACGCTTCCGGGGAACCGGGCGTTAAGCAGGTGGTCAACAATCTGCAGGTAGCGGCCCCCCCGGCACCGGCGCAGGAGACGGCACAAGCCGCTTCCCCGGCGGAGGAGGCCAAGCCCGCGCCGGCTCCGGCCCCGGCGGCCAAGCCGCGGCGCACTCCCCGCGCACGCAGCACACCTTCTTACTCCGAAGGTCAACCAAGCAGTCCTCCGGTAGCTTCAGCGGCAGTTCCGGCGGCAGCCGCGGCGCCAGCGACGCCGCCTCCTCCCCCGCCACCCCAGAAAGTGACTATCCCTTCTGGAACAAGCCTGGCAGTTCGTCTGGTGGATACGATCGATTCTGAAACCGCTGTTCAGGGACAAACTTTTCACGCGACGCTGGATTCCCCTCTGGCAGTCGATGGTGAAACCGTCATCCCCTCCGGCTATGACGTGCAGGGTCACATTGTAAGCGTGCAAAGTGCCGGCAAGTTTGCGGGACAATCGCTGCTGGTACTGCAGCTGGACCGCCTCTCGGCGGGCGGCAAGGTCTACAACATCCAGACCGATCAGTATTCTCGCAAGGGATCCTCGCGAGGCAAGAATACTGCGGCTAAGGTCGGCACTGGCGCCGGAATCGGCGCCATCATTGGCGCGATCGCGGGAGGCGGCAAGGGAGCGGCGATCGGCGCGGCCGCCGGCGGCGGGCTGGGCGGCGGCGTGCAGGCGGCCACGAAGGGCCAGCAGATCAAGCTGCCTTCGGAAACTGTCCTGAACTTCAGCCTGCAGGCCCCGCTGACCGTCATTGCCGCCAAGGGACCCAACGAGGGACGGCAGAAGCTCGATCCCAACCAATAGGTCGAGCCTGACTTTGATTCTTAGGGGCCGGCTGCCAAGCAGCCGGCCTCGCTGCTTGCGTTCCTACCCCAGTCTTTGGCGCCCTTAGCAGGGGAAAAGATTCCGCAGAACAGGGCGCCGCTCTTTTTGCTCGTTCTCCGCCGGCGTCGTCCGCGAAGTCGCAACGTAAAGAATTGTCAATCGCGCTCATCGGCAAAATTTATGACCCGGCGGCTACCCTGTTTCATCGAATAAACTGGCCCCGCAATAACTTCAAGAGGACTTCATGTGGATTGTCGCGCTGGCGCTGCGCCGGCCCTATACCTTCGTTGTTGTTGCCCTGCTGCTGCTGATACTGGGTCCGATTGTCATCTTCCGCACGCCGACGGACGTTTTCCCGATTATCAACATTCCCGTGGTCAGCGTGGTGTGGAACTACGCCGGTCTCAATGCGGAGCAGATGTCGAGCCGCATTGTGAACATCACCGAACGCGCCCTGACCACGACGGTGGATGACATTGAGCACATCGAGTCGCAGTCGCTGGACGGCGTCGCCGTGGTCAAGATCTTTTTCCAGCCCACCGCCAAAATCGAGAAAGCCATTGCCCAGGTTACAGCCGTATCTCAGACGCAATTGCGCCAGCTGCCCGCGGGGACCACGCCTCCGCTGATCATCAGCTACAGCGCTTCCAGCGTGCCGATCCTGCAGCTCGCCCTTTCGGGTCCGACCATGTCGGAACAGCAGGTCAATGACTACGGATTGAACTTCATTCGCACCCGGCTGGTGACCGTGCCGGGAGCCGCAATCCCTTATCCCTATGGCGGAAAAACCCGGCAAGTGCAGGTCGACCTGGATTTGCCGGCGTTGCAGTCCAAGGGGCTGTCGCCACTCGACGTGGTAAACGCGGTCAGCGCGCAGAACCTGATCCTGCCGGCGGGCACGTCAAAAATCGGGCCCCTGGAATATGAAGTAGACCTCAACGGCAGCCCGCAGACGGTTGAGGAACTCAACCGCTTGCCCATCAAGACCGTGGGCGCCACGACCCTGTACATCCGGGACGTGGCCTATGTGCGTGACGGATTTCCGCCGCAGACCAATGTGGTCCGCGTGGACGGACGCAGAGCCTCGCTGCTGACGGTGCAGAAGGCGGGCAATGCCTCCACGCTGGACGTCGTCTCCGGGATCAAAGCCATGTTGCCCCGGGTGGCTGCGACCCTGCCTCCGGAACTGCGGATCACGCCTCTGGCGGACCAGTCTCTTTTCGTCCGCGCCTCGATTGACGGAGTGCTGAAAGAGGCGCTGATCGCCGCCTGTCTCACCGGCTTGATGATCCTGATCTTTCTGGGAAACTGGCGGAGCACGGTGATCATCGCGGTGTCGATCCCGCTCTCGATTCTGACCTCGATCATCGTGTTGAGCGCCCTGGGCGAGACCATCAACATCATGACCCTGGGCGGCCTGGCCCTGGCGGTTGGCATTCTGGTCGACGATGCCACCGTGGAAATCGAAAACATCAACCGCAACATCGCCCAGGGCAAAGAGATCGAGCGGGCGATTCTGGACGGCGCCCAGCAGATTGCGGTTCCTGCGTTTGTCTCCACGCTGGCCATCTGCATCGTCTTCGTTCCCATGTTCTTTCTCGCCGGCGTCGCCCGTTACCTGTTCGTTCCTCTGGCGGAGGCGGTGGTCTTTGCCATGCTGGCGTCCTATCTCCTGTCTCGAACCCTGGTGCCGACCATGGCGAAGTATTTGTTGCGGGGTCACGAGCAAGAGGCCAGTCATCTGGCTCTCGGCAGCAGTAATCCCTTGGTCCGCCTTCAGGTGCGGTTTGAAGATGCTTTTGAGCGGTTCCGGGACCGCTATCGGGGTTTGCTGGAGCGTTGCCTGCGTCACCGCGCGGTCTTCCTGCTGGGGTTCGTCGCCGCCTGCCTCGGGTCCTTGCTTGCTCTGGGCCCGTGGTTGGGCAGGGATTTCTTCCCCTCAGTGGATGCAGGCCAGTTCAAGTTGCACGTGAGAGCACGCTCAGGAACGCGCATCGAGGAAACGGTACGGCTATGCGACCTGGTGGAGCAATCGAATCGCGAGCAGATTCAGCCTGGCGAGATTTCGAGCGTCATCGACAATATCGGCCTGCCTTATAGCGGAATCAATCTGTCCTACAGCAACTCCGCCCCGACCGGCCCCGCGGATGCAGACATCCTCCTCAGCCTCAACCCCAAACATCATCCTACGGAAAGGTACGTGCACGACCTGCGCATCAGGCTGGCGGACCAGTTCCCGGGCGTGGACTTCTCTTTTCTGCCCGCCGATATCGTCAGCCAAATCTCTGAATTTCGGGTTGCCGGCGCCCATCGACATTCAGATCGTGGGCAACAATCTGCAGGGTAATCGCGACTTCGCCAACAGATTGCTCTACCGGCTGAAACAGGCGTCTATGTCAGCGTACCCCAGGTCTATTCGCAGGCCGCCAGACCAGGATTGACGGCGGACCTGACCCTGGCTGAGTTTCCCGGACGCCGCTTCCAGGGAAAGCTGGTGCGGACGGCCAATGCCATTGACCCTGTTTCGCGAACCCTGCTGGTAGAGATTGCCGTGGACAACCCCACCGGCCAGCTTCTGACCGGATCATATGCGGAGGTGCATCTCAAGCTGCCGACAGCGTCTTCCTCCCTCATTCTACCGGTGAACACTTTGTTGTTCCGGGCTGAAGGGCTGCGGGTCGCGACCGTCGGCCCGAACCAGCACGTGGAACTCAAGGCTGTGACTCTCGGCCATGACTTCGGCAGCGAGGTAGAAATCCTTGCAGGGTTGAACGGCAACGAGAGTGTGATCGTCAATCCTCCGGATTCGGTAGTCAGCGGCGAGACCGTGCGCATCGTGCAGCCTCAGGCCTCGGGGGGCCAGTGACCCTCCGGACCGTCAGCGGCGGTAGTTTCCTGCTGTCACTCTTCCTGCTATCTGCGTGCGCGGTAGGCCCGCGTTATTCAAAGCCGGCTGTGCCCGTTCCTCCCGAATACAAGGAGGGCCCGCCGGAGTGGAAGGCAGCCAAACCCAGCGATCAGGTCATGCGAGGCAAGTGGTGGGAAGTGTTCCAGGACCCGCAACTGAACACGCTGGAAGAGCAAGTCAACGTCTCCAATCAGAACCTGAGAGCCGCCCAGGCGCAGTTTGAGCAGGCGCGGGCGCTGGTTCGCTTCAACCGCGCGGCGCAATATCCCACCGTCACGGCGGGCGCATCGGCCTCGCGCGAGCGCCTGTCACAACATCGGCCGCTGGTATCGGTGTCCACCCAAACCAACGCGACCGATCTGGCCATTCCCTTCGATGCCTCCTATGAAGCTGACGTATTCGGACGCGTCCGTCGAACCGTGGAGGCGGCGCGCGCAAATGCCCAGGCCAGCGCCGCCGACCTTGAATCGCTCCGGCTCAGCCTGCACGCCGAGCTGGCGCTCGCGTACTTTCGGTTGCGCACTCTCGACGCGGAGGTAGACCTGCTCAACTCGACCGTCACCGCCTTCGAGCGAGCGCTGGAGTTGACCCAGAATCGCTACAAAGGGGGCGTGGCTTCAGCGGTCGACGTGGCCCAGGCACAGGCGCAGCTGGAAAATACACGGGCCCAGGCAGTCGATCTGCGCATTCAGCGTGCGCAGAACGAGCATGCGATCGCCGTGCTGACCGGAGAGCCGCCCTCCACGTTCAGCCTGGCAGCGGCGCCGTGGAACGCGCCTCCACCGGCGATTCCACCCGGATTGCCGTCAGAACTGCTGGAGCGGCGTCCGGATGTGGCTGCCGCGGAGCGGCGGGTGGCGACGGCGAACGCTCAGGTGGGTGTGGCGCGCGCGGCTTACTTTCCCGTCTTCACCCTGACTGGCTCGGGCGGATTCGAGAGCACGGCGATCGCGACCCTGATTCAAGGCCCCAGCGGCTTTCTGGCCGCCGGCGCCTCGGCCACCGTCGCAGCGTTCGATGCCGGACGACGCCGCGCAGTGTCGGAGCAGGCCCGCGCAGGATATGATCAGTCGCTGGCCAATTACCGGCAGACCATTCTGACCGCATTTCAGGAAGTGGAAGACAACCTGGCTGCCCTGCGCATTCTGGCAGATGAGGCCGCGGCGCAGCAGGCCGCGGTCGCCGCCGCCGCACACTCGTTGGAGCTCTCCACCAATCGCTACAAGGGCGGCGTCGTCAGCTATCTTGAAGTCACCACCGCGCAAAGCACGGCGCTGGCTGACCAGCGCGCCGCCGTTGACATCCTGCGCCGCCGCATGACTGCCAGCGTCTCCCTGATCAAGGCCCTGGGCGGAGGCTGGAATGCGTCCACGTTGCCCTCGGCCCAAGCCATCTCCCATCCTCAGTCTTCCGCCACCGGGCCATAGGTTGCCTCGGGTAACCAAGGCGGGTCTAGCACCATCGTAATAGGGTTTTGCGAGGATTGTGACGACCTGCGCTGTTCAGGCACCATCTATTCAAGCAATGATCTTGATTTTAAGGAGCCCGCGCCATGTCCCCCATCGTCGCCAGCCAGACCGTCACGTTCGCGAGGCAGCTCAATGGCCTGGAGAGCGTTACCAAGTTCGTGGCCGAGGTATCGAAAGCCATTCTCCCCGGCAATGATGAATTCGAGAGCGTGTGGACGATTGCCAATCGCGTCTGCGATCGGTATGGTTCGCCCAAGGTGCGGTTCATGAAGCCGGCAAGAGAGCGGCCGGAAAACACCGCCCTCAGCGCCTAGCTGGTCCAATTGCAGGGGAGAGGAACAAACGGGTATCCTCTCTCCTCCATGATCCGCTGGCGCAAGACTCTCTCTCTAGCCGCCATTTTCCTTTTCCCGTTGTGCGCTGCGTTCAGCCTGGCCCAGAGCCCGTTCCTCGCTCAGGAGGAATGGGCCAGGCTGCGCGACGAATCAAGCGGCACAGCCCCATACGAAAACCTGCGCTACCTCACTCGTCTGCATCGCGTACCCGCCACCACGGAATTCGATCAGGCAGCGCAGTTTGTCCTGGAGCGGGCCCGTGACTACGGCCTGTCCGACGTCCAACGCGAGCAGTTCCCCGCCGACGGACGGACCTCTTATGGTCTGATGCGCGCCTATCTCGGCTGGAAAGTCGAGTCCGGGCAGCTTTGGGAAGTGCGTCCGCGTCATCTGCTCCTGGGTGACTGGGCCACCGATCCCATTCGTTTGGCTGACTATAGTCACTCGGCCGATATCGAGACCGCGCTGGTGGACGTGGGCGACGGTTCCCATGAATCCGACTACGAAGGCAAGGATGTGCGGGGAAAGATTGTCCTGGCAGACGGCGTGCTTTCGCGCGTGCAATCCCTGGCGGTGACGAAACACGGCGCTGCCGGCATTGTCAGCGACATGCCCAACCAGGCGACGGCTTGGTCGGGACTTGATCGCACGCTGGTGCGCTGGGGTCACCTCGAGGCTCGGGCGCCGGCAGGATTTGCTTTCATGGTCTCGCGCCAGAAGGCGGAATCGTTGCGTGCGCGTCTTCAGGCGGGCGAACAGATAGTTCTTTCCGCCAAGGTGAAGGCCGAAGTCGAACCCGGCCAATGGACGGTGGTAAGCGGCGTAATCCCCGGGACTGACCCGGCCGGCGGGGACATCGTCTACAGCTGCCATCTTGACCACGAGCGGCCTGGCGCAAATGACAACGGAAGTGGCTGCGTGACTATTCTGGAATCGGCGCGTGTCCTGGCCCGGCTGATCGGCAGCGGTGCTCTTGCCCGGCCCAAACGCACCCTGCGCTTTGTGTGGGGCCCGGAGGTCGAGGGCACCATGGCCTATCTTAGCCGCCACCCGGAGATTCGCAGACGGCTGCGGGCCGACATCCACATGGACATGGTGGGCGGCGATCCCTTCAAGAACAAGTCCGTTCTTCACCTTACGGCTACACCGTGGTCGCTCCCCAGTTTCGTCACCGACGTAGGAGCAGCCCTGGCAGATGTGATCCGCGCCGGCGCTGACGCTTACGCCGGCAGCGGGTCCGCTCCCGACGCGGCTGTGCTGGAAACCCGCGCCGGCGAGCAGGGCACGCGCAATCAGTTCTTCGTCGACGTCACGCCCTACTCGCAGGGCAGCGATCATGATGATTATGATTCGTCCACCATTGCGGTTCCCTCGCTGTACTTGCGCGACTGGCCGGATATCTACATCCATACCGACCACGATTCGCTGCAGCAGATCGACGCCACCAAGCTGCGCCGCGTGGCACTGCTGGGCGCGGCCGCCGGATATGTGTACGCGAGCCTGGACGCGGCCAGCGCGCAGAGCCTGATGCCCCAGTTCGCCACCCAGTCGGAAGCGCGGCTTGCCCACCTGTTTCAGCAGGCCCTGACATGGGTGGACAATCCCAAGATAACCCCCGTTTTCGCCTGGTACGAGGCCCGCAACCTCATCAACCAGGGACTCGGGCGCGAGGTTGCCACGCTGCAGTCGCTCGCCACTTTCACCGGTATTTCGCTGGATTCAGCCTACCAACAGGCTCTCAGCAGCCAGGCGGCGCGCTTCACCTCGTGGCTTGACGCGCGCGCAAAAACACGCGGCGCTCAGGAGCGGGAACCGGCAGCCCCATGGTCGGGAGATCCGGCGGCGCGTAAGGTCCCGGTGCGCATCGGCGAATTCGGCCCGCTTGTTTATCAGAACGACCACGTTCTGCTGGCCCGCCTCGGTCCCGAGCGCACGGCGAGGATCAAACTGCTGAACAGCGAGTCGACCCCGCTCCTCGGCTTCCAGGATCTCTCTGAACTGTATGCCTACGAGATCGTGAATTTTGTCGACGGCCGGCGCACCGTGGGACAAATCCGGGATGCGGTGGCCGCTGAGTACGGTCCGATCGAGGTCGAACTGGTGAGCGACTATCTCGATGCCTGCGCAGAGGCCGGTATCATTCATTGGAAATGAGAGCGGCGCCGCCTGAGAGTATGGGCGGCGCCGTGAGACTCCTTCTTGCAGCTAGAAGGAGTAGATCAAGTCAAACTGGAAACGGTTGAGGTAGGGTTCAGTTTGACCGGCGGTAATCCCAGGGCCTCTGGCTGCGTCCAGCAGGGCCGAATTCAGAGTGCGCCCGTGCCACAGGGTGAAGCTGGCGGTGGTGTTGTTGCGGATGCGGTAGAGAGCGTAGATGCGGTGCTGCAGCACGTTGGTCGGGGCTCTCTGGTCGCTCTCATTGAACGACGCGATGACCGACTCCTGCTCCTGACGCCCCCAGGCATATCCAAACTGCAGGTCGCCCCGCGCTTTTTGCTGTCCCACGCTCACATCGACCATGTAGGCATGGTTCTGCTTGCCCAGGTCGGTCAATTCGGCCCCAGTGGAGCTGAGCGGGTGGTCTGCCGCGCCCAGGTTGTCTTCAAACTCCAGCAGAAGGTTGACCGGGAAGCGCGCGGCGGGCGTTTTAATGGTGTTGTTCAGGATGAAGTCGGCATAATGAAATTCCGAACGGAAGTGGGCCGCGCCGTTGCTGCCGATCGTTACGGCGTTGGTCATGCCGTTAGGCCCAAAAATGCAAGGCGCAAACCGCGAGGACCCGTTGACCACTGTGCACCCCGGACCTTCGCCCGTCACCGGGAATGGCCCCGCCGGAGTCGTGCCTCCCACCCCGGTGGTGGTTGCCTGCACCGCGAACGCGCCCGCCGCCAGGATGGCGTCCGGACGGTTCCACTTCAGGGTCATGAATGAAGGCGTCGCCGTCCAAGGGCCAAATTGCAGCCGGGCCGAGACCTGGCCGCCCAGTGCGTATGAGTCCTGCGCGGCGGACACTTCGTTGTACAGAAGCTGGATGCCCTGAACCGAGAAGTTCTTGACCCAAGGCGTCTTCAGGTCCCAGGAAAGCTTCTCGCTGAAGCCCTCTGGGTTCAGATCCGAGTCGAAAGTGACTGGGGTGCGCTGCCAGGTATAGGTAAACTTGCCACCGGTCAGCGAGATCCATTTGTGCGCCACTGGACTGTAGGTGATGTAGGCGCGGTCGAGGCCCACTGTCTTGCGGTCGAAGAAGTTAGTTAGAGTCGTGTTCGTGGTCGTGGGATCACCCAGCGAGCCGGTAGCCAGGTAGATTCCGCCGAGGAAGTCGTCGTTCAGCTTGCCTTCGAATCCGAAGCGCACACGCAGTCGTGCCCGGTTGCGATTCTCGAAAGCGGCAAGGTCCTGGAAGAAACTCTCACCGCGAACCCGGACGTCGCCGCTGAAGCGGAAGCGGCCCACCAGGCCTTCCAGCGCCGACATCCGCTTTTGCTCCTCCTGAGTATTTACCGCGGTGTTGGTCAGCGTGGTCTTCACGTCATCCATGTCGCTGCTCAGCTTGCTGACCGAAGTGCGCTGATCGCTCAGCGCGCTCTCTGCGGACGCCGCTTTGGACTGGGCGTCGCTGGCAGTGCTTTGCGCCTGCTGCAATTGCTGCTGCGCCTGCTGCCAGGCCTGATCCTTTTGCTGCAGTTCCTGCTTGAGTTGTTCGATCTGCTGCTGTTGGGCCGCGAGCGCATCCCGCAGGGACTGCAGATCCTGCATGGTGACCGGCGGTTCCGCGGGCTTCGCTGCTTTCCTGACTCGAGGTTTTGCCGCGGTCTGCGCGACCAGCGTCCCTGCCAAGATCGGAACGACGCACCACCTCAGAACAGACTTCATCATGGCTCCTTTTGCCTCTGCCTGAGACAGAGGACAAATAGTCTCGACTTCCAAAGCGTTTCCCCGGGGACCTGCACAAACACACCA
>CAYOZX010000026.1:13117-18454 GCA_964408515.1 uncultured Acidobacteriaceae bacterium
ATCGCCCACCAGATCAGGCCCACGCGCAGCGTGTGGGGTCCGGAGAGAGCGTTCTGGATGGTAATGTCGTAAACCGGGTCCCGGCTGGAAGGCAGGAGCCGCGGATACAAAGCAACGGCCGCGCCAACCAGCATAAAGCAAAGATAGGTGGACGACGAGGCAAACGCTTTGCGGTCGTCGTGGGTTCGTGAGTAGTAGAGTATGCCGGCCAGGGAAGCGACCACGATCAGTGGAATTACGTACAGAACGGGAAATTGGTCGTAGTTCTGCAGTACATCTGGCCGCACCGCCACCGTTGCCGGCAGGCTCACCGCCGTCAGCGCAACCAGAACAATCCACGACTTGCCGGCCCAACTCCTTGCTCTGGCCTGCAATTCATCCTCGCTCTTGACCGCCACATAGAGCGATCCATGGACAGCCAGGCTGACCAGGGCCACCACGCCTCCGATGACCGTGTACCAGTCGAGAATCCCGGGATCAGGACCGGTTCGCCAGTTGGTCCAGAGGGGCAGGAAGAAGTAACCGTCGGTCCGCAACGGCACTCCGCGAATCACGTTGGCCAGGGCCGCGCCGAAAAACACTGCCAGGAGCGTGCTGGACAGAAAGAAAAGCCCATCGAAGAATGACCGCCATACACCCATGTCGATATGCATGCGCAGCTCAACGCTGGCGCCTCGCCCAATCAGCAGCCAGAGAACGATCATCAGCGCCAGGTAGAATCCGCTGAAGGCCGAGGCATACAGCGGCGGAAATGCGAAGTACAAAGTGCCGCCGGCAGCCAGCAGCCAGACCTCATTGCCGTCCCACACCGGCCCAATGCTTCGCAGCATGATCTGCCGTTCCCGCTCGCTGCGGGCCAGAAATGGATGCAGCATGCCGACACCCAGGTCGAACCCGTCGAGCACGACATAAACTACAAGCATTGCGGCCACGATCCAGAACCAGATGAACCCCATCGTCATGACACGCCTCGCACCACCGCCGGCGCAGTTGATGGTCCTTGGCTGATAATGCGGTAGACCAGGACCACAAACAGCACCGACAGTACGCTGTACACTCCCATGAAGCCGAGCAGGGTAAACAGGCCGTTTCCGGCCGACACATTCTTCGAATATCCCTCCGCGGTTCGAATCAGCCCATAGACAACCCACGGCTGGCGGCCGATTTCTGCCGTCATCCATCCCGCCGTATTGGCGATGTAGGGAAGCGGGAAACTCAGCAGTAAAGGCCATAGGATCCAGCGTGTTTCGAATAACCGGCCGCGCCAGAGCTGGATCCCTGCCACCACCATCAGGAGCACGAAATAGGTGCCCAGTCCCGCCATGATGTGATAGCTGTAAAACAACAGGGGCAATGGCGATGGCCACTCATCGCGCGGAAACTGGTCCAGGCCTTTGACCTCCGCCCGCGTCGTCCCGTAGATCAGGAAACTGAGCACGTCGTTGACAGCCAGGGGATTGTCAATCGTCTGGCGTTCCTCGTCGGGCTGCCCCATCAGCACGATCGGGGCGCCTTTTTGCGAGCTGAAAAGGCCCTCCATGGCGGCCACCGCGGCTGGTTGGTGGCGGGCCATGTAGCGCCCATGGAGGTCTCCGGTCGGAAAAATCTGCGTGATGCACGAGATGAGCCCGGCAATCACCGCAACCCGCAGGAAAATCTTCGCATGCTCGGCGTATCGTTTCTCCAGCAGGTAGAAAGCGCCCACCGCGGACATCACGAACGAAGCCGTCACCACCGCGCCCGACATGTTGTGCGCGTACTGCAGCAGGGCCCAGGGGTTGGTCAACAGTCCCCAGAAACTGACCACCTCATAGCCTCCGTTCGGAAGCACGCTGTATGCCACCGGATGTTGCATCCAGGCATTCGTAACAATGATGAAGAAGCCCGAAATCCACGAACCCAGAAACACCAGGAACGCGGCCGCCCAATGTCCCAGAGGCGATAAGCGCTTCTCTCCAAACAGGAACAGGCCCAGGAAAGCGGATTCCAGAAAGAAAGAAAATACCCCTTCCATGGCCAGAGGCTGGCCGATCACTCCGCCGGTGGTGCGCGCAAACCGCGCCCAATTGGTGCCAAACTGGAATTCCATAGGGATGCCGGTGACCACCCCGATGAGAAAGTTGACGGCAAAAATTCTTGCCCAGAACCTTGCCGCTTCGTTGTAGCGCTCGTTTCCGCTTCGAAGGGCGACGGTCTTGAGCGCTACGATCAGCAGCGCCAATCCCATGGTCAGTTGCGGAAACAGGTAGTGGTAGGTAACCGTGAACGCGAAATGCAGGCGATGGAGGAGCAGTGCATCCATAGGAGCCCGAACTTACAGGGATGGTTGCGTCCCAGGCTGTGATCCCAATCACATGTTGGTGTGGCGCAAGATACACATGCGCCACTCCCCAACCCTGCTCGGTAAGCCGGAACGGCTCATGCCGAATAGAATATCCCATCATGGTGTCCCAATCGCTCCCATGAAGGCTGCCGTTCTTGCCAACCCCGCGGAAGTTTCCCGCCGGCCTCTCGAAATCCGGGAAATCCCGCAGCCACAGCTCTCCCCCGGCCAAGTCCTGCTGCGCGTCCTGGCCTGCGGAGTTTGCCGGACCGACCTGCACATTGTGGAAGGCGAGCTTCCCCTCGCGCGCCAAGGCATCATTCCCGGGCACCAGATCGTGGGCGAAGTCATAGACGGCGTCACCGCCGGGCTTCCCGCTGGAACCCGCGTCGGAGTCTCGTGGGTAGGCGGCACCGACGGTCAATGTTTTTACTGCCTGCACCACCGGGAGAATCTCTGCGATTCACCCACTTTCACCGGATACACCGTGGACGGAGGCTACGCCGGGTACGCGGCCGCGCGCGCCGACTTCGTTTTTCCTCTTCCCGCTGCCCTTGACAACCTGCACGCCGCGCCCCTTTTGTGCGCCGGTATCATCGGTTTCCGCAGTCTTCGCGTGGCCGGAGCCCAACCCGGAGACCGCGTGGGCCTCTTCGGGTTCGGCGCCTCAGCGCACCTCGCCATCTCGGTGTTACGCGCCTGGAACTGCCCGGTCTACGTCTCTACCCGCGGCGCTTCCCACCGCCGATTGGCGGAGTCCCTGGGGGCAGTGTGGGTGGGTAGCGAGAAAGATAAACCGCCGGTCGAACTGGACTGCGCCGTCACCTTCGCACCCAGCGGCGACGTCGTCGTGTCCGCGCTTGCCAGCCTGCGCAAAGGCGGCGTGGTGGCCATCAACGCCATCCATCTCGACCGCATCCCCGAGTTCGATTACGACCGCCTGTTGTGGGGTGAGCGCCAGTTGCGCAGCGTCGCCAACATGCCTCGGAATGACGCCCGGGATTTCCTGCGGACCACCGCCGAGATCGGCCTGCGGCCCCAAGTTACGACCTTCCCACTGGAGCAAGTCAACGAGGCCCTGGCGGCTGTCAAGGCCGAAGCCAACGACGTCGCCGCCGTTATCCTTCCCTGAACGTTGGCCGTTCCCCAATGCAAACCAGCCGTTCCTCCCGTGCTTTTCCACCTTTCGAGTTCAAGGTTGTCGGACAAGTTTCAGAAGCCTTGCCAGCCCAGGGCTATCCCAACGTCAGCGCCAGCTTTGTTACCGACGCCGGAGGAAAGCTGTGCACCAGGCTTCCTGGCTTCAGTTCCAGCATGCTGGTGCGCGGCGCCACCACGTTCCTGTCCGCAAACGAATTGTGCGCGTGGATGTCGCTGTGCGTAAGAACCGTGACGCTGCCCGCCTTGACCGTCGCGCCCCTGACGTCGATTTCGACCTCGCGGGCCTCGCTGACGTGCGGATTCACCGCCGTCAGCACCAGTTCCCGCCCCTGCAGCGAAGCCGACCCCTTCAGCCCCCAGAACGATGCCGCCTTCCCGTCGCGGTCGTAGCTCAGCGAAGGCACAGAGAAGATTGTCCGCAGGGCTTGCGCGCCCTGGTGCGCGGCATACAGGGCAAAGACGTGACCCACAGGAGTCACGCAGAACTTGTCCTCATGGGCCAGATACAGACTGTTGAGACAGTTGATCAGTTGCGCGCAGTTGGCCATCGCCACCTTGTCGGGATGTCGGTTGAACGTGTCCAGAACCATGCCGCTGAACACTCCGTCCCGAAGCGTCGGAGTCTGCTCCAGTTGGTTGCCCGGAGTCATTTCACTTCCCGGCCGGTACCACGGCCCCCACTCATCCACCACCAGCTTGATTAAGTGTTCGCGGTCATACTCTCCCATCACCTGCCAGTGCCCGCTGATCAACGACTCCATCACGTCCCCGACCCGTAGCAACTCATACCAGTCCACGGCATCGAACTTGAGCGCGTCTCCCTTGCCCGCTTCCCAGTCGCGGGTGCGCCCGCGACTGAGATTCCAGGCATAGTTGTGCAGGGCCAGGCCGAATATCGACCGCATTCCCCGCTGCCCCTTACGCGCAATCTCTTCCAGAAAGCCTCGCGTCCACTCCCAATTGTCATCGCTCGGACCTGACGCGATGAACGCCGGCTCCTGCCCGTATCGCGGCACCCACGCCGTATAGCGGCGGAACTCAACTGCATACTCTTGCGCGGTAAAGTTCCCGCCGCAGCCCCAGGACTCGTTGCCCACGCCCCAGAAACGCACGTTGAAAGGTTCGGGATATCCGCTTTCCGACCGGATGTCGGCCAGGGTCGTGCTGGCGGTTGGCGAGTTGCAGTACTCCACCCAACGGTAGAATTCGGTGGCCGACAGGCCGCGCACGTTCGCCGCCAGATACGGCTCACTCCCAATCAGCCTGCAGAAGTGAATGAACTCGTCGGTGCCGAATTCGTTGGGATCGTACTTGTGACTCGCCGGACTTGACGCGCTTTCCCGCTCCCCCCAGAAGTTGGTCCGCCGCGGACGCTTCTCCCGCGGCCCAATGCCGTCGCGCCAGTCGTAACTGTCGGCAAAGCAGCCGCCCGGATAACGCACCACCGCAGCCTTGATCTTGCGCATTTCATCCACTAACTCCTTGCGGATGCCGTTTACGTTGGGAACCTTGGAGTTCGGGCCGACCCAGATGCCGTCGTAGATTACACCGCCAAGATTCTCCGCAAAGTGTCCGTAGATATTGGGATTGATCGTGCCCAGCGCTTCGTCCAGCAGGACCTCGATGCGCGATCCGCCGGCTGCGGTTCCTGCCGCCGGCAGCACCGACCCAGCCTTGAAAATCAGCAAGCTGGCGCCGGCCAGCGTGCTGCGGAGAAATTCCCTGCGTCGCATGCAGTTACGCCCCCCACTGGATGACGGTGTAGGACCGGGCCGGGACCTCGAGCGTCGTGCGCCCTCCGCTGGTGGTGGGCTTTTCCGCCGATTGCGGCACGACCCTCTGCGGCGCATCGA
>CAYOZX010000026.1:18554-21242 GCA_964408515.1 uncultured Acidobacteriaceae bacterium
CCGCTGGTGGTGGGCTTTTCCGCCGATTGCGGCACGACCCTCTGCGGCGCATCGAAGGTGTTTACCGCCTTCAGGTCCTGCCCGGTCAGCACGGACGCGGTGAGCACCGCGCCGGGAGACTTGTCCTGCCAGTTGATCTCCACCGTGTGCGCCTTGGCCAGATCGCGGTTCAGAATAAAGATGGAAGTCTTGCCGCTAGCCGTATCGATCGTGCCCGCCGCGTCCAGATATGCCACCTGGCCCATCCCCTTGACTTCATAGGTGGGAGAGCTGACCAGCAGTTCCAGCACGGAGCCGCGCGCCAGTTGCAGTGCCCAGGCATAAGGATAGTAGATGGTCTGGCGCAGTACGCCATTGGGGTTGGTCATGATGGGTGCGATGACGTTGATCAGCTGCGCCAGGCAGGCGATCTTGACTCTGTCGGCATGGCGCATCAGGGAGTTGAGCAGGCCGCCCACCAGCAGAGCATCTTCGAAGTCGTACACCTCCTCAAGCAGGTGCGCCGCTTCCTGCTCGTGGCCGTTGACCGCGTCCCCGCTGCGCGCCCGGTACCACACGTTCCATTCGTCGAACGAAAGCCACAGTTTCTTCGGAGATCTCTTATGACCTTGCACCATGTCGCAAACGGCCAGCGTCTCCATGATCTGTTTCTCCATGCTCAGATTCATGGCCAGAAACTTGGAACTGTCGCCGCCGGTCTCCTCGGCGGTATTGCCGAAGTAGCGGTGTAGTGAGAGCGCATCCACGTAGTCGTAGCACTGCTCCAGCACTTCCCGGTCCCATTCCAGATAGGTCGGCATGAACGGCCCGCTCGAGCCGCAGGCGATGAGCTGCAGAGACGGATCCACGTACCGCATTTGCCGGGCTGCGTCCTGCGCCTTCAGACCGTACTCCGTGGCCGTCATGTGTCCGATCTGCCACGGCCCGTCCATCTCATTGCCCAGGCACCAGTGCTTCACCGTGTAAGGATCGCCCACACCATGCTTGCGCCGCAGATCGCTCCAGCGCGTCCCTTTGTCTACGTTGCAATATTCCACCAGCGCCGCCGCCTCTTCCGACGTGCCCGTGCCCAGATTGAGCCCCATCAACGGCTCCGCGCCCGCGGCCTTGCACCACATCATGAATTCGTTGGTGCCGAACTGGTTGCTGTTGATGGAATTCCACGCTTTGTCCAGCACGCGCGGGCGGTCCTGCTTCGGTCCCACCCCATCCAGCCAGTTGTACCCGGAGACAAAGTTGCCGCCGGGGTAGCGCACGATGGGAACTCCCAGCTGCCGTACTTCGTCGATCACGTCCTTGCGCAATCCGTTGGCATCGGAGTGTTTCGAGCCTGGATCGTAAATCCCTTCATAGATGGCGCGTCCCAGGTGTTCCAGGAATGAACCAAAGACGTTGTGGTCGAGCGGCGCAATGGTTCGACGGGAATCGAGAAAGATGCGAACCGGGTCCGCGGGACTCGCCGTCTGCCCAGACGCAGATCGACCGAACGCGAAATGGGCGGCGCAGGCCATGCCGGCGGTGGTAGCTTGCTGCAGGAAACGGCGTCGGTTAGAAGAAAACATGAGGGTGATTCTCCTGATAGTGGAGTTCGGCGCCAGCATGGTAAACGTTTACCATCCAATCTGCCATATCTTTTTATTCCTTCCTTCTCGGCTCCTCACTCCTTGGTCTCTTCTTCGTCCGGCATTATTGGCGTTGCTCCCGCTTCGGGTCTGAGCCTTCCCCCCTCCCTGGCGCCGCCGATCGCCATCATCCCGAGCCTACTGTCGAGTGCCCCCCGTCCCTAAGCAGAAACCGTGCCTCCTCATTCCGAGAAGAGCTCTGTTGGCCAAGGATTAACTCGATAGGGCTGATGGGAGCCGTTCAGCGCTTTGGCAGGAGCCACTTCCGAACACCCGGCGAAGGGGGCAAAATCCCTGCGCCTAATACAAAACTACTAAATTTTTCTTGACAATCGTGGCGGCTCCAGCGTACCGTGCTGCGCATCCAGTAAACGTTTGCTCATCGTTTACTGATGCTGTCCTGAAAAACTGCACCTTGGGGGCAATATGAGAACTCACCGTGTCGTGGGCCTCTGTGTAGCGCTTCTGCTCATCAGCCTCTGTCCAAGCCTTCTCCTGGCACAGAGAGCCGACCGTGGCATCATTACTGGCGTTGTGACCGACCCAACCGGCTCCGCCGTTACCGCCGCGGCGGTCAAGGTGCGCAATGAGGGGACTGGTGTCGTCACCGCCCTCGTCAGCAATGACGCCGGAGCGTATACAACTCCGCCGCTGGTGCTGGGTACCTATTCAGTTACCGTCGACCATGCCGGCTTCAAAACGTCAGTGAATTCGGGAATCCTGCTGCAGGGTGCGGAAACCCTGCGCAAGGACGTGGTTCTGACGGTGGGCTCGGTCTCAGAGTCGGTTGAAGTCAAAGCCGGGGCCGAGGAACTCAACACCACGACGCCCGACGTTAGCCACGTCGTTGACCAGAAGTATTACACCGACCTCCCGGTAATCACAGGGGCCGATGTCCGCCTGGCGGAGTCTTTGCTGCAGATCCAACCCGGCTATCTTCCCCAAAAGCCGAATGGCGATCCGATGTTCCGCGGCAGCCAGTTCAACTCGCGCATCAACGGTGGTCAGACCATGGCGACGGAGAACTTTTTCGACGGCGCCGCCTTTGGCTATGTCATTGGCCACC
>CAYOZX010000027.1:0-20883 GCA_964408515.1 uncultured Acidobacteriaceae bacterium
TTTCTCCCTTTGTAGTACACCCCTCTTGTCCGGATTCCCGGGTTGACCGGTCCCGCCCCCATTCTGTCTGTAACCGGCGAGCGCGTCTCCGAGCCGGTGAAGCCGGGCACTTTCGCCGCCCTGCGGCGATCCTGGAAGGATGGCGACCGCGTCGAACTCGAGTTGCCTATGCCCCTGCGACTGGCGCCCGTGGACGCCAACCATCCGCAGGTGGTGGCGCTCATGCGCGGTCCGCTGGTCCTTTTCGCTGTGGCCGATGCGCAGCCCGAGTTCAGCGATGCCGACCTCCTGCGGGCTCAACTGACGAATAACAGCGCCGGAGACCTGATTGCCACGGCAGTCGACGGCAAGCAGATCTCCATGCGTCCTTTCATGAGTATCGACAAGGAGAGCTACAGCACCTACGTGAAGCTGAAGGCGTGAGCGTTGTCTCTTGGCCCGGGGCTTCACTCCGGTAGTAGGGACGGCACCCCGTTTTTTCAAGGGACCCGGGAGCCTGGGCCGCAGGACCCAAGAAACGTCAGAAAGACCAAGCCCGCTGCTTCTGGTTCGAAGGCAGCGGGCTCGTCTATCCAGCCGTGGGTGGGTGGGTATTGGTTGGATCTCTAAGAAACCTGAAAATAGCCCCTTCGTGAGAAAACGTTTACAGCGCTTTTTATACCGCCTCATTCGCCCCCTGTCAAGCTCCTTTCTGCCTGGGCACGGTTTCCTAGGGCTCCAATGGCGATCTTGGCGACGTTTGCGGACTCATCCTGCCGTTCGCCGTCACGCCGCTTTTCTTGAGACGGGACGCAGTCCTGGACCGCGGAGCCAGCAAGAGCAGTTTCCTCAAGGACTCATTTTTTTGCGCAGGCTGGTGGGACCTTGCCTGCTCTTTCTGCTTGGCCTCCCGCTGCTGTTACCGCCATCCTTTGCGGAGACGGTCAGGGTAAGGGTGCAAGCCGACCAGCCCGATGGTTCCTTTCCTCCCGTCTGGAACTACTTCGGATACGACGAACCCAACTACTCTTACGCTCCTCATGGACAAAAATTGCTGCGCGAGCTCTCCGCGCTCAGTTTTCATCCCGCGTACGTTCGTGTACACAATCTGCTTACCACAGGCGACGGATCCGCTTCTCTTAAGTGGGGTTCAACCAATGCCTACACGGAGGACGCATCGGGAAACGCCGTGTACAGCTGGACCATTCTCGACCGCATCTTTGACGCCTTCCACGATGCCGGCATCAAGCCGCTGGTGGAGATCGGCTTCATGCCCCAGGCCCTTTCCACCCATCCCGAACCCTACCGCCACAACTTCCCTCAGGGTCCGGTGAGCTCCATTTACGGCGGCTGGGCCTATCCGCCAAAAGACTACGCCCGGTGGTCAGAACTGGTGTTTCAGTTCGTCCGCCACTTGCGCGAGCGTTACGGCGAGCCGGAGGTCAGCACCTGGCTGTGGGAAGTGTGGAATGAGCCCGACATCGATTACTGGAAAGGAACGGCGGAAGAATATTTCAAGCTTTACGACTACAGCGCGGACGCTGTGCTGCGCGCTCTCCCCGGAGCACGTGTTGGGGGCCCGGACAGCACCGGACCCGCCTCGCCCAAAGCCGCGGAATTTCTGCGCTCCTTCCTGGAGCACTGCGCTCACGGGAAGAATTACGCGAATGGCAAGACGGGCTCGCGTCTCGACTTCATCAGTTTCCACCCCAAGGGCGCGCCCACCTGGCAGGGAGACCATGTGCAGATGGGCATCGCGCGCCAGCTTTCGGCCATCGAGCAGGGGTTCAGGATCGTGGCGTCGTTCCCGGAATGGCGGCAAACGCCGATCGTGCTGGGAGAGTCTGATCCCGAAGGCTGCGCCGCCTGTTCCGCGCGAACCCATCCCCAGAACGCCTATCGCAACGGCCCGCTCTACGCTTGTTACACGGCCGAAGTGCTCAGCACCATTCTTGCCCTGGTTCGGCGTGACGGAATCAGTTTCCTGGGCGCAGTCACCTGGGCCTTCGAGTTCGAGGGGCAGCCTTACTTTGACGGATTCCGCACGCTGGCCAGCAACGGCATCGACAAGCCAGTGTTGAACGCCTTCCGCATGTTCGGGCTGATGGGTGAACAGCGCGTTGAGGCCGCCAGTTCGACCGCCCTTGCCACCGCGGAGGTTGTCCACTCCGGCGTGCGCGGCCCGGCCGACATCAAGGTCATCGCTTCAAGGAAAGAGCGGGAACTCGAGATTCTGCTATGGAATTACAACGATGACGATCTGCCCGCCGCCGACGCCTCGATCGAGCTGACGATGGAAGGCCTGCCAGACCAGGCCAGGCGCGTGCTCCTGGAGCATTTCCGTATCGACGCCACTCACAGCAACGCCTTTACTGCCTGGAAAGATATGGGCTCTCCCCAGTCGCCCTCTCCGGCGCAGTATAGGCAGCTGGAAGACGCAGGACAGCTGCAGCTTCTCAGCTCGCCCTCCTGGCTTTCCACCGGCAAGGGCTCCGCCCAGCTTTTGTTTAACCTTCCCCGCCAGGGCCTCTCCCTGCTGCGCATCTCCTGGTGAGGCCGCGCGGCATCGCGCCCCTCAGCGGGTCGAAAACCGAAAGATCGTCCTGGTGCTGTAGCGCGCTCCCGGTTTCAGCACGGTGGAGGGGAAATTGGCGTGGTTCGGGGAATCCGGGAAGTGCTGCGTCTCCAGACAAAAAGCGCCGCGGTGTCCGTACACCTTTCCACCTTTGCCATGGATCGTCCCATCCAGAAAATTCCCGCTGTAAAACTGAATGCCCGGTTCGGTGGTCAACACTTGAAGCACGCGGCCTGTCTGCGGCTCGTAAGCTTCCGCCACCAGCGAGATGGGTGATCCGGGCTTGCGGTCCAGCACCCAGTTATGATCGTAGCCCCGGCCGAACTTGAGTTGCTGGTCGTCCTGGTTGATCCGCGCCCCGATGGCAACCGCCTTGGTGAAGTCGAACGGCATACTGGCTACCGGCTGCAGCTCTCCCGTGGGAATCAAGGTCTGGTCGACGGGCGTGAACTTACTCGCATGGAGCGTCAGCTGGTGCTGCAGAATGTCTCCATTTCCCTCTCCTGCCAGATTGAAGTAGGAATGGTTGGTGAGGTTGAGGACGGTGTCCTTGTCGGTGGTGGCGCTGTAATCGATCCTGAGCTCGTTCCGGTCAGCCGGCAGGGTGTAAGTCACTTTGACGGATAGTGTTCCCGGGTATCCTTCCTCTCCATCCTTGCTCACGTAGGTCAGCTCCAGCGCCTGCCCGGCGCTGGTGGAGACATCTTTCGCCTTCCACATTCGCTTGTTGAAGCCCTGGACGCCCCCGTGCAGGCTGTTGTCCCCGTCGTTTTTGGGCACATGGTAGGTTTTGCCATCAATCGCGAAGGCTCCGTGCGCGATCCGGTTGCCGTACCGGCCAATGGTCGCGCCGAAGTAGGCCTTGCCGTTCTCATAGCCGGCTACGTCGTCATAGCCGAGGACGACATCCCCGGCTTGTTTCTTGCGGTCGGGCACCTTCAGCGACACCACGGTCGCGCCAAAGTCGATGATCGCCGCCTCCATCCCCTTCGCGTTGCTCAAGGTGTACAGAGTGACGGCCTGCCCGCCGGCGGTCTTGCCAAATGCCTGGGTTTGCATTTTTGTACTGGCCTCCGCAGTGTGACCCAACACGACCACCCCTACAACGGAAACAAGCCGCAATACTGACGCGGCTACGCGTGCTCTGTGCATGGTTTTCTCCTGAGATGCAGGCGAGCCTCCCGTCGCCTCCTGTTGGCGATCGCCTCCGAGGTGTCTACCATACCACTTTTCCCTGGACCGCGGCCGCGGAGGATCGCTATGAAACGCTGTGATGATAGCTCAAAATCATGCGGTAAACGTAATCTCAAAATTGCTCCTTGACGTCCCTGAGGCGGGGGTTGATGATCTTCAGCGGCCAAACAGCCGACCACCTGATTTCCGGGGACCTCATGATCGTGTCCTGTTCACTGCGCCGGTTGAAATCCCAAACTCCCCCCTGTCCGCCGTTTCTTGCCGCCGGACTGCTTGTGCTGGCCGCCCTCAGCCTGCTCCCAATGGCGTGGGCGGCTCCGCCCGCGTCCGGCCAGGAGCTCAAGATCTATTTCATTGACGTGGAGGGCGGGCAGGCCACGTTGTTCCTCACTCCCGCCGGGGAGTCCCTGCTGATCGATACGGGCTGGCCGGGCAATGCCGGACGGGACGCTGACCGCATTGTGGCAGCGGCCAAGCAGGCCGGCATCAGCAGGATCGACTATGTCCTGATCACCCACTTTCACAACGACCACGTGGGCGGGGCTCCCCAGCTGGCGGAACGCATTCCGGTCGGGACGTTCGTGGATCATGGCGAGAATCGCGAGAGCACAGACGCTCCAACGGTGGAAGTGTGGCATGCCTATCAGCAGCTGCTTGCCGGTGGAAAATACAAACACATCAGCCCCAAGCCGGGCGACGTCTTGCCGATCCGGGGAATGCGCGCCACGATCATCAGTTCAGACGGGGCGCTTCTTGATAGGCCGCTGCCGGGCGCGGGAGCAGGAAATTCCTATTGCAAGAGCGCCGAGCAGTATCCCGCAGACCAGACCGAGAATTTGCGGTCGCTGGGGACGCTGGTCACTTTTGGCAAACTGCGCATCCTCGATCTCGGCGACCTCACCCGCGACAAGGAAATGCCCCTGGTCTGTCCAGAGAACAAATTGGGCAAGATCGACATCTACATCGTTTCCCATCACGGCTGGTACCAGAGCAGCAGCCCGCCCTTCGTGTATGGCATCGCGCCCCGCGTAGCCATCATGGACAACGGGGCCAAGAAAGGTGGGACGCCCTCCACCTGGGATGTCATCCGCAAGTCTCCCGGTCTGGAGGACCTCTGGCAACTGCACTTTTCCGATGAAGGCGGCGCCGCCCACAACGTGGCCGAAGAGTTTATCGCCAATCCCGAGGGCCCTGACCGGGCAAACTATCTGGAAGTGATCGCGCGGCAGGATGGAAGCTTCGATGTATTCAACTCGCGTACGCAGAAGAGCAAACATTATCCCGCGCGATGAACCCGCGCTTGCAGCCTCCGTGCCCGGCGCGTGGCCGGCAGCCGGCCGGTTGCCTTAACTTGTGCCTTCCCGTATCTCGGCCAACTCGCAACCAGGCGGCGACCCATCCCTGCCTGCAAGTAAACGATTGCTGGCTCGCGCGCTATAATCCCGGTTGCGGTTCCCCGGGGCGGCGCAAGGGGCCCTAAATCAGGGAGCCAGGAGTTATCTATGGCCAATCGGCACGACGTCTCGCGCAGACAGTTTGTGACTTCGGCGGTGTCAGCCGCCGCTCTCTCTTCCCTGCCCCTGCCCCGCGCGCTGGCTGGCTCGGGCGGTGTTGCCGCGAGAGCCGTGGCGTCGCCACAGGCGGCGGTGGGTCTCATCGACAGCCCCTCGTGGAAGGACCAGGGAATTGAAAATCTGACCAAGTCTCCTTACGCCAAGTTGCGGAATATTCCGGTACGCGCGGTAACCATCCCTGGCGGCTTCTGGGCCGCGCGCCGCCAAACTAACGTCGATAAGAGCATTCCTACCATGCACGACTTGCTGGAAGCCAATGGTCGAATGAACAACTTCCGCCGACTGGTGGGCAAGAGTGAAGCTCCGCAGATCGGTCCTGTCTTCTCCGATTCCGACGTGTACAAGTGGACCGAAGCGGTTGGCTTCGTGCTCCAGTCCGGCGACCGGCCCGATCTGCGCGCGATGGCCGAAAAAATGATCGACGAAGTCATCGCTGTGCAGGAACCCAATGGTTACCTCAACACCTACTACCAGGCAGAACGCGCTTCCCTGCGCATGACGCCCCAGACCCAGTCCACCGGCCATGAGCTCTACAACATGGGCCACTATCTGCAGGGCGCCATCGCTTTCTACCGCGCCACGGGCGAGCGCAAGATGCTCGATGCCGGCATTCGCTTCGTCAACGACTTCCTGATTCCCAACTACGGGCCCGCACCCAAGCAGCCGATCGTCTCCGGGCACCCGGAGATCGAACTGGGGCTGATCGAGCTCTACCGCATCACCGGCGACAAGCGGCAGCTCGATCTCGCGGGATACATCCTCCAGGGCGACCCGCGCGCCAAATTCCCCGAGCGCCGCACCATCTACATGTTCAGCGGCACGCCCTTCACCGCCCGCACCCGGCTGGAAGGTCATGCGGTGCGCGCCATGTACGCCTGCTGCGGCGCCACCGACTACTATCTGGAGACGGGCGATCCCGCCTATTGGAAATCTCTAACCACTTTGTGGAGTGACCTGGTTCTGCGCCAGATGTACATCTCCGGCGGCGTGGGCGCGCGCAGCGAGGGTGAAGCCTTCGGCGGCCCGTATGAATTGCCCAACTCCAGCGCCTATGGCGAGAGTTGCGCTGCCATCGGAAACATGATGTGGAACTGGCGCATGCTGGCGGCGACTGGCGACGCCAAACACGCGGATGTCATTGAACGTGCTCTTTACAACGGCATCAACTCCGGCATGTCGCTCGATGGAACGCTCTACTGTTATCGCAATCCGCTGGCTTTCGATCCCACGGGCGGTGACAAGATCCGCAATCCCTGGTACGACGTCACGTGCTGCCCGCCCAACCTTGAGCGCACCTTCGGCTCCCTGCCCGGATACTTCTACAGCACCAGCAAAGACGGAATCTATCTCCACCTCTACAACGACTCTGAGCTCGACTGGCATCTGGAAAACGGCACCGGCCTCAAGGTCACGCAAAAGACCAACTATCCCTGGGACGGCCGAGTGGACATCACGGTTACCCCGGCTCACGCCGCGGATTTCACCTTCTACCTGCGTATTCCGGGCTGGGCCGACAGCGCACAGGTCTCGGTCAACACGAAACCCGTTTCCGGCGCCGAACCCGGCCAGTATTTGCCGATTCAGCGAAACTGGTCTCCGGGGGATGTGGTTCGCCTGCAGATGGACATGCCTCCGCAGTTGATCGAAGCCAACGCCCGCGTGAGCGATGATATGGGACGGGTGGCGCTGCAGCGCGGCCCACTGTTGTACTGCCTGGAAGAGATGGACCAGCCCGCAGGAGTTTCCCTGGCCGACGTCGCACTCGAAGTGGCTAACACCCCCGCCGGCAAGTTCCAGAGCCAGCTCGAGCCCGATCTGCTGGGCGGAGTGGTCGTGCTCCGTCACACCGGAAGGTCCTACGACCGTGGAACCAGCCGGAACGCTCTCTACTCCCGCTACACTGGAGGCCAGACGCCGAGTAGCCGCGTGCCTCTCACTTTCATTCCCTACTACGCGTGGGCCAACCGGCAAGCCACATCGATGCAGGTGTGGACGCCGTTGTATAAATCCTGATGCTCCCGGCAGCTGGGCCAGCTTCGCCGTTAGAAATGGCGCCTTCGCATACCCGCGAGGCAAGCTCCCGCCGGTGGCAGATTGCCCTGCTGGTCAGCGGGGCGATTGCCATCAGTTATCTTGACCGTCAGACTCTTCCCGTGGCGGTCAGCGCCATCGGCAGAGATATCCCTCTTTCCAACCAGCAATTTTCCGCGCTTCAGTCGGCTTTTCTCCTCACCTACGCCTTCATGTACGCCGGCGGTGGCCGGTTGATCGACCTCCTGGGTACGCGCTTGGGCTTTGCGCTCATCATGACTTTCTGGTCTCTGGCCTGCGCCAGTCATGCCCTGGCGACCGGCTTCCTTATGCTGGCCGCCAGCCGCCTCTTGCTTGGCGCCGGCGAGGGCGGGGGCTTTCCCGCTGCCACCCGCGTGGTCGCAGAGTGGTTTCCCACCGAAGAGCGTTCCACTGCCATGGGCATCATCAACGGGGGGACCGCCGTCGGCGCCGCTATTGCGCCACCGCTTATCGCTGTGATTCTCAGCTTCGCCGGCTGGCGCTGGATTTTCCTCGCTACCGGCGCTGTCGGGTTGCT
This sequence comes from uncultured Acidobacteriaceae bacterium, assembly GCA_964408515.1. GTDB lineage: Bacteria > Acidobacteriota > Terriglobia > Terriglobales > Acidobacteriaceae > CAYOZX01. Next base: position 7,913 of record CAYOZX010000027.1, read on the forward strand.
GTGGACCGCCGCCTGGAGACTTTTCTATTTCTCGCCCAGCCGGCCGGCAGAGCCGCATGGTCCGGAACGAGATGAGTCCTCGGTAAGCCCCGGCGATCAACTGCGCTGGATAGATCTGTTCCGCGTGCGCGAGTCCTGGGGACTGGTAACAGCGAAGTTCCTCAGCGACGCCGCGTGGTATTTCTATCTCTTCTGGCTGCCCAAGTATCTGTACGATGCGCGGGGTTTCGATATCAAGGCGGTGGGCGCCTTCGCCTGGATTCCATACGCCGCTGCCGGAATCGGCTGCCTCGTGGGAGGATGGTTTTCCAGCTATCTCATCCGTCGCAACTGCTCTCTAGGCATGGCCCGAAAAGCCGCCCTGGGCTTGAGTGCCGCCGTCATGCCGCTGGTCATTCTGGTTCCCTATGCCCCGGTGGCGTGGGCCCTCGCGATTTTCAGTCTGGCGTATTTCGGACAGCAATCCTGGTCGACACTTGTGATGGTTCTGCCCACGGATTTGTTCCCCCGCGGCATTGTCGGCTCCATGGCCGGACTGGTAGGCTTCGGCGGCGCTATCGGGGGAGTCGCTTTCGGCGAGCTCGCCGGATACCTTCTGGACCACGGCTTCGGCTACGGCGTGGTGTTCGCTTTAGCGGGAACTTTTCACGTGATTGCATTTCTGGTGATTCTCGGCGCCATACCTGTCTTCCGGCCGGGAATTGTGCAGCAAAAGCTCGGCTATCAGGACACCGCATGAAGATCACAGAGATTCGCACCCGGACACTCCGCTGGCGTGGGAAGACCGTGCCCCTGCCGGCCCACTTCTGTACCAATCCCATGGATCTGTTGCAACTTCCACAGAGCTCTATGGGCACTTTCACCTTCCATGGATGGCTGATCGTCGAAATCCTCACCGACGACGGCCTGGTGGGGCTGGGCAACGCTGCGCTTGCGCCGCCGGTGACCAAGCAGCTGATTGATCTCTATCTCAAGCCCTTGCTGATCGGCCAGAATCCCTGGGACATCGAGTTCCTCTGGCAACACATGTATCGCAAGACCATGGCATTCGGACGCAAAGGTATCGCCATGGCCGCGATCAGCGCCGTCGACATCGCACTCTGGGACATTCTGGGCAAATCTGCCAGGCAGCCTGTGTACCGCCTGCTGGGAGGCCGCACCAAGGCGCGCATTCCCGTCTACGCGAGCCGCCTCTATAGCGTCGAATTGAGCGAACTCGCGGCCGAAGCGGAGCGCTACAAGAAGGAAGGCTACAAGGCCATGAAGCTGCGATTCGGCTGGGGCCCGGCCGACGGCGCCGTCGGCATGCAGCGCAATCTCGCTCTGGTACGCACGGTGCGCGAGACCGTGGGCGACGGCGTCGACGTAATGGCCGATGCCTACATGGGCTGGACCCTCGACTACGCCAAGCGAATGTTGCCCCTGCTCGAACGCTTTCATCTGCGGTGGCTGGAGGAACCAGTCATCCCCGATGACATTCACGGCTACGCCGAGCTCAAATCCTACGGCCGAATTCCCATCGCCGGGGGAGAGCACGAATTCACCTCCTACGGCTTTCGCGATCTGCTGGAAGCCTGCGCCGTGGACTACATACAGTTTGACACCAGTCGTGTGGGCGGCATTTCCCAGGCACGCAAGATTTCGGCCCTTGCCGAAGCTTATTCGGTCCCCGTCATCCCTCACGCCGGCCAGATGCACAACTATCACGTGGTCATGGCCAGCCTGAATTCACCGATGGCGGAGTATTTCCCCATCGTAGACGTGGAAGTCGGCAACGAACTGTTCTGGTACATCTTCAACGGCGAACCCAGGGCCAAGGACGGATTCATCGATCTCGATGAGAATGTTCCCGGCTTGGGGCTGACGATCAACGAGTCCGGGCTGGACAAATTTGAGATCAACGAATAGGAGATCAGAATCAGCGCGCCATCGACGGCGGTGTCGACTATGAAATGTCACTCGCAGCGAGCCGCAATGAAACCCGCTCCCACCCCATGACGCGCCTGATCCAGCTCGCCCGGGACCACGTCCGACGCGTCGCCCTGGTGGACGAACCCGGCTTGCGTCTGCTCGAGGGCTGCAACTCCGTTTACGAGCTGGCCCATGCGGCTCTTGCCGCTGGGGTTACGCTGACCCGCGGCGTGCAGGACCGCGTCGGCCGCGAACGCCTCGACTACGATCCTATTTACAGTGGTACTTCCGAGTGGAAGATACTCACGCCCATCGACCACCCCACCGAACCCGCTCGCTGTCTGGTTTCCGGCACCGGGCTCACTCATCTGGGCAGCGCCCGCGGCCGCCAGGACATGCACGCGAAAGCGGAGGAACTCACCGACAGCATGAAAATGTTCCGCCTGGGCGTTGAAGGTGGGCGCCCGGCTGCGGGAACCGTCGGCAGCGCTCCCGAATGGTTCTACAAGGGCAACGGCGCCATCCTGCGCGCTCACGGCCAGCCGCTGGAAATTCCTTCTTATGCCGGGGACGGCGGCGAAGAAGCTGAGATCGCCGGCATCTACCTGATTGCCTCCGACGGGCAGCCGCGCCGCATTGGGATGTCTCCGGGCAACGAATTTTCCGACCACGTTTTCGAAAAGAAAAACTACCTCAACCTCGCGGCTTCCAAACTTCGTTCCTGCGCGCTCGGCCCGGAACTTGTGATTGACCCGCTTTTCGGCTCCGTTCCGGTCGAGGCACAGATCGAGCGCGGCAGCAAAGTCCTATGGTCGAAATCGTTCCGCACTGGCGAAGCGGAAATGTGCCATAGCGTGCAAAACCTCGAGCACCATCATTTCAAGTTTGAGGCGCACCGCCGACCCGGCGATGTCCATGTCCATTTCTTTGGCACCGATTGTCTGAGCTTTGCCGAGGGCATCCGCCTGGCGGATGGCGACGTCATCCAGCTCACGTTCGAGGGGTTCGGCCGTCCCCTGCGCAATCCCGTTCGCCTTGCAGCTACGAAACCCAGCCTCGTTTCCGTAATTCCGCTAGGATAGGAAACTATGTCAAAGCCACGCGTAGCGCTTCTTGGACTCGGCATCATGGGCGAAGGCATGGCGGGACGTTTGCTTTCGGCCGGCTTTCCTCTCGCCGTCTACAACCGGAATCAGGCCAAGGCCGCTCCCTTTGCGGCCGCCGGCGCGTTCGCCGCCGCCACTCCCCGCGAGGCGGCGTCGAAGGCGGAGATCATCCTCAGTATGGTGGCCGACGATGCCGCCAGCCGCAGCGTCTGGCTAGGAGACAACGGGGCACTGGCAGGCGCTGCGCCAGGCTCTGTGCTCATCGAATCCAGCACCCTCACCGTCCACTGGATCAGGGAACTCGCCGCCGCCGCTGCCGCGCGCAAGTGCGAGCTGCTGGATGCGCCGGTTACGGGCAGCAAGCCGCACGCGGCCTCAGGCCAGTTGCTGTTTTTGGTGGGAGGCTCGGCATCCGCGCTGGCGACTGCCCGTCCTGTTTTCGCAGTTCTCGGCCGCGACACCATTCACCTCGGCCCCACCGGCAGCGGCGCGCTCATGAAGCTGGTCAACAACTTCCTTGCCGGCACACAGGCGGCATCCTTCGCCGAAGCGCTGGCCCTGATCAAGGCGGGCGGCCTCGAGCGCGATAAGGCCGTTGCTATCCTCACGGAGGGTGTCCCTGGAAGCATGATGGTCAAGCGCGTGGCCGCGCGCGTCGCCTCCGGCGACTTTACTCCGCACTTCCACCTCCGCCTGATGGCGAAGGATCTCGACTATGCCAGCCGCGAAGCGGAGCGCCACGGCTTGATCCTGCAAACCGCCAAGGCCGCTCTCGCCGATTATCAACGGGCCATTGCCCAGGGCTACGGCGACGAAGACTTCAGCGCCGTGGTCAAATCTTCAGGGAAGGCTTGATGGCAGGCCCTTCGAAAGCAACGCAGCCCGAACTACGCCCTCACGACTTCTTCATCTCTCCGTCTACCAGCCGCCAGATGCCCAACGGATTCCCCTCCTTCAACTCCTCCGGCAACGCCGCATCCGGAAATCCCTGAAAACACACCGGCCGTGCAAAGCGAAAAATCGCCATGCTGCCCACCGACGTCGATCTTCCGTCCGACGTCGCCGGATATGGCCCGCCGTGCACCATGGCATGCGTGACTTCCACTCCAGTGGGAAATCCGTTGAAGATCAGCCTTCCAGCTTTCCCCTCCAGGATCGCCACCAGCTCGCCGTACTCCTGCAGATCTTCTTCCGTGCCGTGTATGGTTGCGGTCAGATGCCCGCCGAGGTTACGCGCCGCTCGCAACAACTGCTCCCGCCGCCGGTGGCGAATCAGAAGCGTTGATGGTCCGAACAGCTCCTCTGCCAGATCAGGGTTTTTCTCCAGGCACTCGACATCGGTTGCAAAGACTACTGCGCTCACACTAAAAGCCGTACCGGTGCGCGGTGAGACCTCTTCCGCCACCGTGGTGACGCCCGCTTTGGCCTTGCGCGCTGCAACTCCTGCGTCGTACCCAGCCTGAATCCCCTGTGTCAGCAAATGAAAACGCGCTGACTCGCCAACAGACCGCTGCAGATCGCTCAACAAATTCTCGCCCTCGCTTCCTTCAGGCAAAAACACCATGCCCGGCTTGGTGCAGAACTGGCCTGCCCCCAAGGTGAAGGAAGCATGCAGCCCGGCAGCAATGCTGCCCGCCCGCTCCCGCAGAGCGCCGGGAAGAATGAACACGGGATTCGTGCTGCTCATCTCGGCGAAAAACGGAATCGGCTGCGGACGGGCCGCTGCCACGTCCATCAGGGCCCTTCCCGCCTTAAGCGAGCCGGTAAAACCGCCCGCCTTCACCAGTGGATGTTTCACCAGCGCCAGGCCCACGTCCACGCCGGCATCGAACAACAGCGAGAACACGCCCTCCGGCAGGCCGCACTGCTGCACCGCGTCTCGCATCGCGCGTGCCACCAATTCGCTGGTGCTGGGATGCGCCGGATGCGCTTTTACAATCACCGGATTGCCCGCCGCCAGCGCCGACGCCGTGTCTCCCCCCGCCACCGAAAATGCCAACGGGAAATTGCTGGCTCCGAATACCACCACGGGTCCCAGCGGCCGCAACATCGAACGGATATCCGGTTTCGGCGCAGGCTTGCGGTCGGGCTGCGCGTGGTCGATCCGCGCCATCACCCACGATCCCTCTTCCACTACCTCGGCAAAGAGCCGCAATTGACCGCAGGTCCTCCCAAGCTCGCCCTGAAGCCGCGCTCTTGGAAGCGCTGTTTCCTCCTCTGCCCGCGCCACCACCTCATCGGCGCCGGACTCGATGTTCGCCGCGATCTTGCGCAGCAAGGCTCCCTTGTCTCGTCCCGAAGCACGACTGTAAGTCACGAAGGCTTCATGTGCCAGACGGGCCGCCAGTTCGACCTCCTCGGCGGTTGCGGAGACAAAACCCGGCGCGAGCGGTGCTCCTGTGCGCGGATTCGAGGCCCGGAACTCTTCCCCCGCGCCCACGCCGGTGCGCGAACCGATGATCGATCTCCCGGACAAATTCATAGTCACTCCCCAGTTATCTCGCCGGAGACAGTGCCGCACTGGCGAATCTTCGCGGCCGTGTTCGCAGGCAGTCCTGGATCAGCTCTTTCACCGGCTTCAGTTCATCGCCCGTCAACTCCATTCGCGGGGCTCTCACCCGCGAGTTGCCAACGCCGATCTCCGTCTGCACCAGCTTGATCAACTGTACGAAGTTGGGCACGGTATCCAGCCGAAGAAGCGGGAGAAACCAGCGGTACAGCTCCAGAGCCTCGTCGCGGGGTCCACTCATGGCAAAATTGAACAGCTCCACCGATTCTCGCGGCAGGGCGTTGGCCAGCCCCGCGATCCAGCCCGTGGCTCCCGCCGCAATTCCCTCCACGATAGCGTCGTCGACGCCGACAAACACTTCCAGACGGTCCCCTAGCAGCGCGCGGATCGCCGTCACCCGCCGCACATCCGCGCTCGATTCCTTCACCGCCGCAAAATTGCCATGTTCCGCCGCCAGTTCCCGAATCTGCTCCGGCAGGAAGTCGGTGCCGTAGGCGATGGGATTGTTGTAGAGCATGCAGGAGAGGGGCGTGGCCTCGAACACTGCGCAGACATGCGTCTTCATCTCCCGCCAGGTGCCCTGATACACGTACGGCGGCAGCACCATCAACCCGTCGCAGCCCGCGTCCGCTGCGGCCTGGGTCAGCTTGAGCGCTTCACGGGTTGAAAGCGCCGAAATCGCGGCTACCACCGGGACACGTCCGCGGAGCGCGCGCACGCATGTTCCCAGGATGGTTACCTTCTCCTCGAAAGAAAGCGTCGCCCCCTCGCCCAGTGAGCCCAGCGCCACTACGCCGCTACACCCGTTCTCAATGAGCCAGCGGCAATGCTCTGCCATGAAGCCGGTGTCAATGCGCATCTGCGCGTCGAAGCACGTCGTGATCGCCGGCATTACGCCCTTCCAGTTCATGCGTTTGCTCCCGTCATCGCGTTTGGTTTCGGAGAGGCCGTGCCTCCGTGGGCAGCTAAACTTTCCACGCTGGCTGGGGAAATCGGTGGACGCACCGAATCCGGCGTCCAGCCGAACAGAAACTGCACCGCGGGACCACAAACCCTTCCCTGGCAGGGTCCCATCCCACAACGGGTGTGCAATTTCGCCGACCGCCAACAGGTATGCTCGGCCACGCGCGCATAGGCTACATCTTCACAGCGGCAAACCAGTGTCTCCGGCAGGGACAAGCTCCGCAGCTCGTTGCGCAGCACAAAAGCGCGCTCTAGAGCCCCCGCAAATCGCCGCAGCCGTTTCCGCCGCCGGAACAACCGTCTCGCCGCTGCCTCACGCTCTCCGGCGGCCAAGCCCGCGATCTGCCCTTCGACCAGCGCCAGCTCAACGCCGCCGATCCCCGTGGCCTCGCCAGCGCACCAGATGCCGGGGACCGAAGTGCGTTGCAGTTGATCCACCTGCACGCAATCGTTGTCCAGACGGCACCCCAGCACCGCCGCGAGCTCCGTATTCGGCACCAGGTGAAATCCACATGCCAGATAGTCGCATGGAATGGTTTCCTGGATACCTCTCCGTGAAATCACGACCTCGGCGAGCGCCCTCTCGCCCTTAGCAGCCACCGGCCAACTGCCGGTGTGGAACGGAACCCCGGCCAGCTGCCTTCGCAAGTGGACCGCCTGCGCCATTTTCCGTGGCTGAGTGGCAAGCGTCACCGCAAAACGCGCCAGCGCGGCTGCCGTGGCCTGCTCGCAGATCATCGGAATCTCCGCTCCCTGCTGGCGCAAATACGCTGCCACCGCAAGCAGGAGAGGACCGCTCCCGGCCACGACCACTCTTTTGGCTCTGACCGGTAATCCCGCCTTCACCATGGCTTGCAATCCGCCGGCGCCCATCACATTCGGCAGGGTCCACCCCGGAAACGGAAGGAATCGCTCGCGGGCCCCGGTCGCCAGAATCAGTTTCCGATAGCGAAGAACGTGGCATCCAAACGCCGCTTCGGCCAGCATGATTCCAGGCTCGGGCTGGGAAAAAATCCGCATCCCGCACAGCACTTGCACTGGCGCGCGCCGGATTCGCTCTGCCCATGGGCGCGCCTCTTCATGACTCTGGTGTGAGACCGCACGCCAGATTTGTCCGCCCAAGGCCGGATTGTCGTCGACGATGCCCACCCGGGCTCCGCACTCGGCCGCGCAAACACCAGCCGCCCAGCCGGCGGGGCCCCCGCCCGCGACCAGCACCTCGAACGATTCTTCTGCCGGACTATGCATCGGTCTCCACGTCCATGCCATCGCGACAAAGAATCTGGCAGCTCCGGCAGTGCTGCCTGCCATCGATCGTGACCCTGCACTCCAGGCAGGTCCCCATGCCGCATAATGGACCGCGAGGCTCGCCCCGCACGGATGTGCGGCAGAGCTCACCGGCCTGCATGATTGCCACCGCCACGGTCGCGCCCGGGGACACGGTCAGAGGTTTGTGATTGACCATGAGGCGGATCACTTCAGACATGAGCGTGCTCCGCCAGCATTCGAGACGGCAGGTAGGGCTCCGGTGGAATCGCCGGCGCGTCGCCCATGATCTGGCTGGCAATCAATTCTGCCGTGCCCAGCGAGGTGGTGATCCCCAGGCCTTCATGGCCGGTTGCCAGCATCAGCGATGGCTCGCCGGGACAGGGCCCGATCAGGGGTAGCTTGTCGGGGGTCGCGGCGCGAAATCCGGTCCAAACCCGGATCGCCGACAGCTGCCCAAGGTCGGGCATATACTCCTGCGCCCGCCGCAGCATACGGGTCAGAATGTCTGTATCTACCTGCTTGTGCTCCACATCAAACTGGCGCGAGGAGCCAATCAGGACTTGACCCGTTTTTCTTGGTTGCACGTTGAAGGCAACCGAATCCTGTGTGCTCGCGTGAGCACTGTGGAGGTAACCCAGCTCGACCAGTTGGTGCCGCAGAAATCCCGGGCAACGGTCGGTGATCACCAAATGACCCTTCCTTTTCCTGACCGCGAGGCCGGGCACAAGCTCGGAAGCCCACGCTCCGGTGGCATTCACAATCATCGCCGAGGAGAGCTCGCTGCCATCCGAGAGACGAGCGCTACCCGACTGGACCCGGACCACTGCCTTCCCCAGCCGCACATCTGAGCCCGCAGCCCGGGCGCGCTCCAGAAGAAACCGCGCGGCGCAAGGCGGATACAGCACTGCGTCTTCGGGCACCAGCAAACCGCCCGCCAAATCCCGTCGCAGGTGCGGCTCCATCTGGCTGAGGGTTTTTGCATCCAGAATTTCTGTGAATACGCCCCGATTCCCGTAATAATCATGTTTGCGCTGGACTTCGGCCATCTCCATCTCATCCGCGGCCACCCAGATTGTTCCGCAGGTCTCGAATTCCACATCCCCGGGGAGATCCGGCCGCAGTTCCTGCCAGAGCTGCTGCGAGTAGCGGGTCAGGGCAAACTGAGCGTCGGAGTCGTCCATCACGACAATGTGCCCCATGCCCGCGGCAGTGGCGCCGCCGGCAACGATATCGCGATCCACAATCGCCAGCTTCAAGCCGCGCCTGGCACAGGCTTCGGCGCAGGCGGCCCCCACGATGCCTGCCCCCACAATGACCACGTCATAGCTGGCGACACTCATCCCCGTATGCCCATACAGAAAGGATCGCGTGGGTCGAGAATCAGCTCCGCCTCGGCATTCACGAATGCCGAACCCTTGATGCTCGGGTACACTTTCCCCTCTTCCACTCGAATGCTTCCTTCGAACACGCTGCCCACAATGCTCTCCTGCTTCCACACCTCGCCTTCGCGCAGCTTGCCATCGGCGTACAGACACGCCAGCTTGGCGCTCGTGCCCGTCCCGCAGGGAGACCGGTCATACGCCTTTCCCGGACACAGGACGAAATTCTTGCTGTCGACGCCCGCCAGCCGCGACGGGCCGAACAGTTCGACGTGATCGATCTCCTGAGCGTCGGCGCCGGTGATGCCATTTCGTTGTAAAGCCTGCCGCGTCTCCCAGCAAAAGTTGGTCAGCCGCTCCACGTTGCCGATCGCCAGCTCCTGGCCATGATCCTCGATCAGGAAGAACCAGTTCCCGCCCCACGCCACATCACCATGCACGATGCCATAGCCGGGAACGGAGAGTGGAACGCCGGCGGCCGCGCGGTAGCTGGGGACATTGCGCACGGTCACCTCGCGGCTGGCGTGCAACTGCGCCCTCACCGTACCCACCGGAGTCTCCACACGATGTTCTCCCGGCCCGATCCGGCCCAGATGAGAAAGCGTGGCAATCAGCCCAATGGTCCCGTGGCCGCACATCCCCAGGTATCCCACATTGTTGAAGAAAATCACGCCCGCGGCGCAGGCAGGATCGACCGGCGGGCACAATAGCGCCCCCACGATCACATCGGAACCGCGCGGCTCGTTCACCACCGCCGAACGGAAATCGTCGTATCTGGTGCGGAACAGCTCGCGCCTTTCAGCCAGAGTACCCATGCCGAGATCGGGTCCACCGCTGAGCACCAGCCGGGTCGGCTCCCCGCCCGTATGCGAGTCCACCACCCGTACTCTGGGATTCCCGCCGCCACTCACGTTGTAAGAACGCCTCCCGCGCCCCGTTCTGAAGAGAACGCTCGCATCAGAACGGTGTTAAAGGCCGAGCCATATGTATACAATATCCCGGCTGCCCAGACATAAGCCCCATGATGAGACTGCCTATCACCTTACTTGCCTTCTGGCTTGCTGTCTTCCTTGCGCTTTCACCTTCACCGAATCAGTCCGCTGCTTCTGCCCTGCAGGCTGCGGCCGGGACCCAGAGCCGCCAGTTTCAGGCCCTGCTGGCCGAAGAGTGGGAATACGAGCTGCGAACCAGCCCCGAGATGGCCACTTCACTGGGAGACCATCGTTTCAACGATCTCCTCAGCGACGACTCGCCCGAATTCCACCAGTCCGAACTCAAGCAGAACCAGGATTTTCTTCGCCGCTTCCAGGCCGTTGATCCGGCATCGCTCTCGTCCCCGGACGCCCTCAGCCGCGAACTGATGCTCCGCAAGCTGCGCGAGTCCATCGACGGCGCCCAGTTCAAGCCCTGGGAGATGCCGGTCACACAGATGCGCGGCCCCCACCTTTCCCTCATCGAGCTGATCTCGTTCATGCCTTTCAACACGGTGAAGGACTATGAAAACTACCTGGCTCGTCTGCATCGAATTCCGCGCGCCTTCGACCAGATCATCAGCAACATGCGCCTGGGAATGAAAGACCGGCTGATGCCTCCGCGCTACCTGCTTGAGAAAGTCGCGGTGCAGACGGATGACATTGGCGGCAAGACCGGCGATGCCAGCCCGTTTGCCCAGCCCGTGCATACCTTCCCGGCCGCCATCTCCGCCGCTGAGCAAGTCCGTCTGCGCTCGGCGGTAATGACTGCCATCGAACGCGAGGTTGCTCCGGCTTACCGGAAGTTCGCCGCTTTCGTGCGCCAGGAGTACGCTCCTCAGGGGCGCTCCGAGCCCGGCGTCTGGGTTCTTCCCGACGGCGCTGCCCGCTATCGCTTCGCCATCCGCCGCATGACCACGACCGATCTTTCCCCGGATCAAATTCATGAGATCGGACTCAAGCAACTGGCCGAGACCGAGGAGCAAATGCTCGCGCTCGCTCGCAAGCTTGGCTTTCCGGATCTTGCGAGCGTGAACGCTCACATCAAGGAAGAGCGCAGCTTCTATGCCACGTCGGGTGAACAAGTCCTCAACCTCTACGAGAAGTACACCCGCCAGATGGAAGCGGAGCTTCCGAAGCTTTTCAATCGCCTGCCCAAAAACCGGCTGGTCGTGATTCCCATGGATCCGTTCCGCGCCCAGAATGCCGTGCCCGCCGACTACACCCAGGGCGCCCCTGACGGCTCCCGTCCCGGCCGAATCAATGTGAACGAATCTGCTCCCGAAAAACGCTTGACCCTCAACATTGAGGCCATCGCCTACCACGAGGGCGTTCCCGGCCATCACCTGCAGATTTCCATCGGACAGGAGTTGAGCGCCCTTCCCGATTTCCGGCGCAATGCCGAGTACACCGCATTCGTTGAAGGCTGGGCGCTTTATTCTGAGCGCCTGGGCAAGGAAGTCGGCTTCTATCAGGATCCCTATAGCGACTACGGCCGGCTGGAAAACGAAATGTGGCGGGACATCCGGTTGGTCATTGATACCGGCGTGCACGAAAAACGCTGGAGCCGGGATCAGATGGTCGAGTACTTTCACCGCTACACTGCCATGGACGAACCCAATGTGCAGACGGAAGTCGACCGCTACATTTCATGGCCCGCCCAGGCCCTGGCCTACAAGCTGGGGCAGCTCGAGATTCTCAAACTACGGCAGGAAGCGCGGGACAAGCTCGGCGGCAAATTCGATCTCCGCGCATTCCACGACGAAATTGTTGGCAGCGGCCCGCTCCCGCTGGATGCTCTGGATACCCATGTCCGGGCCTGGATCGATGCGCAAGCGGCAAACTAGGTGGCTTCGATACTCTTTGCCCTCCGCCCTCCAGGGTCCTACCCTGAGGTCGCTTCTCGGCAAAGCAGCAGGTTTTTGCGTTTATGATGTTCACACCGCAGGACGGCACAAATTCATGGCCACATTTTGCCGACTTGTCGCCTTTCTGATCCTGTTACTGGGTGTTACGACAGGGATAGCCACCGCTGCCGGCAAACCCAAGTGGACGCTCGCCTGGAGCGATGAATTCAACGGTCCCGACGGCTCATCGGTTGACCCCGCCAAATGGGTCCCCGAGATCGGCGGCCACGGCTGGGGGAATCACGAACTGGAAACCTACTCCGGCCGTACCAGCAACGTCTTTCTCCATCAGGGCAAGCTGGTGATTCCGGCGCAAAGAGAAAGCTACACCGGCCCCGATAACATCCCCCGCTCTTACACCTCAGCCCGCCTGAAGACCCTGGGCAAGTTTGCCCAGGCCTATGGACGCTTTGAGGCGCGCATCAAAATTCCATTTGGACAGGGTCTCTGGCCCGCCTTCTGGATGATGGGAGACGATATCGAAACTGTCGACTGGCCGGATTGCGGCGAGATCGACATCATGGAGAATATCGGCAGGGAGCCCAATGTCGTCCACGGCACCATCCACGGGCCTGGCTATTCCGGAGGGCAGGGGATCGGAACCGCGTACGCTCTTCCCCATCGCCGCCGCATGGCTGATTCTTTTCACGTTTTCGCCGTCGAGTGGGAACCTGCCGCCATCCGTTTCTACTTCGACAAGCATCTTTACGCCACCCGCACGCCCGCTGAGCTCCCACCCGGCCGGAAATGGGTGTTCGATCATCCCTTCTTCCTGCTGCTGAACGTCGCTGTCGGGGGCGACTGGCCAGGCAATCCCGATTCCACGACCGTATTTCCGCAGACCATGCAGATCGACTACGTCCGCGTTTACCGCAGGGAGGAGCGCTAGTCTGCGAAAGAAAGGGCCATGGGGAGAAGGCATGATATCCAAATTCGGCTCGCCTTGGACACCTTTC
>CAYOZX010000028.1:0-20730 GCA_964408515.1 uncultured Acidobacteriaceae bacterium
GCCCCCCTCTTTGTGTGTTTTAAGCCACGGCTAAACGGGCACTTTTCCCCATTACCCTTTCCTCTCCGGGGATTTGGCGGGCCGCGGCTACGGGGTGGCGTCCATCGACCACACCTACGAAGCCACGGCCGTCGAGTTCCCGGATGGCCGCTTCGTGCATTCGGGTTTCGGCAGCCATCTGGGCCAGACGATGCGCCATGACCAGCCTTCCCTGGCTTTCGCGCTTCGCGTGCGGCTGGATGACCTGCGCTTCATCGCCAATGAGCTGGAGCGTCTGAATGCTACGATTCACAGTCCCTTCGCGGGCAAGCTGGACACGAGCCGGATCGCGGTGGCGGGACACTCCATGGGTGGGTTGACCGCTGCCCTGGGCGTGGAACGTGAACCTCAATTCAAGGCCGGCGTCGTCATTGATGTGCACGACGGCGCCGTACCCGAAGCGGTGGTGAAACCTGTCCGCCGGCCGGTCTTCATCCTGGCCTCCGGGCGCGAGCAGTGGACCGAGAATGAATGCAAGCTGTGGAACAATCTGCGCGGGCCGCGGCTGGCCGTGAATTTGCAGGGTTCCGAGCACCTGACCACCTCTGACGCGGTCTGGCTGGCGAGAGGTTCGATCAAGACCGGCACCATGGGTCCGGACAAGGCCGTGCAAGCCGTGCGCGACTATGTCAGCTCTTTCCTGGATGCGAATCTGGAAGGCGTGGCGAGCTCGATGCTCGCCGGTCCTTCCGCCGACTATCCGGACGCGATAGTCACGACGCAATCCGGCTCGCTGTGCGGCCAGGGTGCAGGCAAGGGCAGCCGAAGTGGCTCCGGGCAAGGCGTTCGCAGCTTCGGGCAAGCGCGGCTTAGTCCGCGGCGGTGAAAAACTGGGCCATGTGTCGGAACTTCGCGTAGCGGGAGTCGACCAGCTGCTTGACGCTGGTCGACTTCAATTCGGCGAGATGCTTTTGCAAGGCGGAGTCGAGTAACGCCGCCGCAGCTTCGTGGTCGAGATGGGCGCCACCCGGCGGCTCGGGAATGATGCTGTCGACACAGCCGAGCTCAGTCAGATCTTTGGCGGTTATGCGCAGCGCCTGGGCGGCCAGCTCCTTTTTTGTGGCATCGCGCCACATGATGGACGCGCAGCCTTCGGGCGAGATCACCGAGTAGATGGAATTCTCCATCATTAAAACGCGGTCCGCCACGGCGATGGCCAGCGCGCCGCCACTGCCGCCCTCGCCGGTGATGGTCGTGATGATGGGGATTTGCAGGCGGGCCATCTCGCGCAGGTTACGGGCAATGGCTTCGGCTTGTCCGCGCTCTTCCGCACCCAGGCCGGGATAGGCGCCCGGCGTGTCAACAAAGGTGAGCACCGGCCGATTGAACTTTTCCGCAATCTTCATCGCCCGCAGGGCCTTGCGGTAACCTTCCGGGTTGGGCATACCGAAGTTGCGGTAAACCTTCTGTTTGGTATCGCGCGCCTTCTGATGGCCCACGAGCATCACTTCTTCGCCGTGGAAGCGGGCCATGCCGCAGATAATGGCGGGGTCATCCGCATATCCGCGATCACCGTGGATTTCGCTCCAGTCGGCGAAGATGCGTTCGATGTAGTCCAGGGCATAGGGCCGCTGGGGATGACGCGCCAGTTCGGTTTTTTCCCAGGCGTCGAAGTGCGAGGAGACTTCCTGCCGCAGAGCCTGGATGCGGTCGTGCAGTCGCTGGATTTCGGCGCGCGTATTCTCATCCGTGCCCGGCGCTTCCTGAAGACGCGAGACCTGCTGCTCGATCTTTTCCAATTCGAGTTGGGTGCGGTCGCTGCCGTCGAGCCGGTCCCCGTTGCGGGACGCCCATCGGGATTCCACCATGGATAGCAGGAACTCCACTCCAGCCATCACCAGGGTGTCGTCGGGGGCTCCGCCTTTGGCTCCGGTCTTGGAAGGTTTAGCGATGGCAATTCCCGTCGGCAGCGTTACTTGCCCGAGCTCTAAGACTGCGATGGCTACTCAATCACGCGAACCGCGCCGCGGCCGCACAATTCTTCCACGCGCGCAATAAAATTGCGGTCTGGCAGGACATTATAGCCTTCCGCTTCCATCACCACCATGAAATCCCCTTGACGTTCCACGTCGAACAATACCTTGGCCTCGCCTTTGCGCTGGGAACAAAGGGTTTGCAAGGCATCGACGGTGGCCTCGCTGGAGGTCTCAAGCGGAATGCGGATGCGGAGCGAGCGGGGCAGCGGAACCTGAGCCTCTTCCAGCGGAATAATCTCATTGACGGTGAGCTTGGGGTTCGCCCCCTCCTCGATGCGCACACCGCCGCGTATCAGGACGGGGACCTCCAGCTTGACCTTGTCCTGCAGCTTGCGGTAGGCCTCGGGGAAAACCAGCATCTCTACCGCGCCGGCCATATCCTCTAGCGTGCCTTGAGCGTAAAAATCGCCGCGCTTGGATTTGAGCACGCGCACGTTGGTGATGATGCCGGCGGTGGTAATGCTTTCGTCTTTGCCGGTGGAGGATTTCATGTTTCCCAGGTCTTCCGTACTCAGAGCACGCAGGTTCTCCAGCTTGTCGCGGTACTTTTCCAGCGGATGACCGCTGATGAAGAAACCGAGAATTTCCTTTTCATAGGCCAGGCGGGTGTGTTCGTCCCAATCCGGTATCTCGGGCAGCTGGTCGTTGGCCGTAGCCGACTCTTCCTCCTGGAAAACGCCGAACAGCCCGTGCTGCCCGCTCTCGGCATCGCGCTGCGTCTTCTGGGCGCGCTCGATGGCACGGTCAAGAACGGCCATCAGTTGGGCGCGCCGGCCGAGGGCGTCCATGGCTCCGCTCTTGATCAGCGATTCCAGCACGCGCTTGTTGAGCAGACGCAAATCAACCTTCTCGCAGAATTCGTAGAGGGAGCCGTAACGGCCCGGTTGCTGCCGGCCGGCAAGGATCGATTCGATGGCATTGTGGCCCACATTCTTGACCGCGGCCAGGCCGAAGCGAATGGCATTGCCATGCGGAGTGAAGTTGGCGTCGCTGACGTTGATATCGGGCGCTTCCACGGCGATGCCCATCTCGCGGCACTCGTTAATGTACTTGACGACGTCGTCAGTGTTGCCGGTCACCGAGGTCAAGAGCGCAGCCATGAACTCGACGGGATAGTGGGTCTTCAGATAGGCCGTGTGATAGGCAAGCAGCGCGTAGGCTGCAGAATGCGACTTGTTGAAGCCGTAACCGGCAAACTGCGCCATGAGATCGAAGATCTTCTCGATTTTCTTCGGCGGGTAGCCCCGCTGCGTGGCCCCGGTTACGAAGCGTTCGCGTTGCGCAGCCATCTCGGAGGCGATCTTTTTGCCCATGGCACGCCTCAACAGGTCGGCTTCGCCGAGCGAGTATCCGGCCAGGCGATGGGCGATCTGCATCACCTGCTCCTGATAGACGATCACGCCCAGCGTCTCTTGCAGAATCTCCTGCAGCTCGGGCAATTCATACTCAATCTTCTTGCGGCCATGCTTGCGGTCGATGAAGTCGTCGATCATGCCGCCCTGGATGGGGCCGGGACGATAGAGCGCGTTAAGGGCGGTGAGATCTTCGATCGAATTGGGCTGATAGCGCCGCAGCACGTCGCGCATGCCACGCGATTCAAACTGGAAGACGCCCGAGGTCAGTCCCTTGGAGAAGACCTTCTCGTAGGTTTCCTCATCATCGAGCGGAATGGACTCGAGCGAGACCGACTGGCCGCGGGTCTGCTCAATCAGCTTGACCGTATCGTCCAGAATCGTGAGCGTGGTCAGGCCCAGAAAGTCCATCTTCAGCAGGCCCATCTTCTCGATGGCGACCATGTCGAAGGCGGTGACGATTTCGTCGTTCTTGGTCTTGTGCAGAGGGACCAGTTCGATGAGCGGTCGGGGAGAGATCACGACTCCGGCAGCATGCACTCCGGCATTCCGCACCAGGCCTTCCAGCTTCCGGGCCGTGTCGACCAATTCCCTCACCTGACCGTCGTTCTCGTAAGCCTGCTGCAGGGGAGGGGACTCCTTGAGCGCCTGTTCCAGCGTGATGTTCAATGTGGCGGGCACCATTTTGGCGATGCGGTCCACCTCGCTGTAGGGCACTTCCATCGCGCGGCCCACGTCCTTGATCGCCGCCTTGGCTGCCATGGTGCCGAAGGTAATGATCTGAGCCACGTTCTCCCGGCCGTACTTCGAGGTCACGTAGTTGATGACTTCGCCGCGGCGGTTCATGCAGAAATCGATGTCGATGTCCGGCAAAGACACGCGCTCGGGATTCAGGAAACGCTCAAAGATGAGTTCGTGCTGCAAGGGGTCGAGGTCTGTGATGCCCAGGGCGTAGGAAACCAGCGATCCGGCGGCGGAGCCGCGGCCCGGACCGACGGGAATGTTGCGCTCCCGGGCGTAGCGGATAAAGTCCCATACGATAAGGAAATATCCGGAGAATTTCATCTGCTGGATGATGGCCAGCTCACGCCCCAGCCGCTGCTCGTATTCGGGCAGTCCGTGCTTGAGTTTTCCCTGCTCATCGAGCGTGCGCAAGACGGCCCGGCGCCGGGCGAAGCCTTCCCGGGTCACATGCTCGAAATAACTGTCCAGGGTAAATCCGGCGGGCACGTCGAAGTGGGGAAAGGGATTGCTGACTTTCTCCAGCCGCATGTTGCAGCGCTCAGCGATGCTCACGGTGCGGGCCAGCACGTCCGGGGCGTCCTTGAAGACGCGGTACATTTCGTCGTGGCTCTTGACGTAAAAGCCCGTTCCCTGGAACTTCATGCGGTTGGCATCCTGAATGGACTTACCGGTCTGAATGCACAACATCACGTCCTGGGCGTGGGCGTCGTCCTCGCACAGGTAATGGCTGTCGTTGGTAGCGACCAGGGGCAGACCGAGGTCTTTTTCCAGGCGCAACAAGCTGGGTCGGATGCGACCTTCCATCTCCAGGCCCTGGTCCTGGATTTCGAGAAAGAAATTGGGCTTGCCGAAAATGTCGGCATAGCTGGCGGCGGCCGCGCGAGCAGCTTCGTATCTGTCCTCCATCAGCAGCTCAGCCACTTCACCTTTGAGGCAGCCCGACAACCCGATCAGACCTTGGCTGTGCTGGGCAAGAAACTTCTTGCTCACCCTGGGCTTGTAGTAGAAACCGCGGAGCGAGGCTTCGGAAGTGATGCGGGCGAGATTGCGATAGCCTTCTTCATTTTCCGCCAGAACCAGCAGATGATTGTAGGTATCGCCATCGGGCGGCGTGCGCTCGATGTTGTGATCCTCTTTTTTGCAGATATAAAGCTCGCAACCCACGATGGGTTTGACGCCCGCCTTGTTGGCCGCGTTGACGAAGTGGACGGCGCCAAAGATGTTGCCGTGATCGGTCATGGCCACGGCGGGCATGCCCAGCTCTTTCACCCGCTGGACAAGCTTCTCCACGTCACAGGCGCCGTCGAGCATGGAATAGTCGGTATGCAGGTGAAGATGAACGAATTGAGGCATGGCGCGGTCAGATCACAAAGCCGGCTTCAATTGTAATGGGAAATCGCGACCCCGAACCGAAGCAGTTTATCCACAATCCCCGGCGTCGGTTTTGTGCCTGGAAGCTTCCGTCGCCCGGCAGCGGCGGACGCTATTCAGAAACTATTGGGGCAGGACGAAATCCACGCCGCGTTCATCGTTGGCTTTGCGGGTGGCGTCGATATCCAGTGCAGACAGCGGAATCTTCTCCGCCCGCCGCTCGGTGAAGATCCAGAGAGTCTGGCTGACAATGGCGTAATTGCGCTCTTCGCGCCTGTGCCCGTCGTGAAAGACCAGCACCGTGGGGCTACCCGAAAACTGCTGGGCCGGCGCCGGGGATCGGGTCGCCGGCTGACTCTCGCGCTCCGAGCGGAGACGGGCGACCTCGTCTTCCAGGCGGTCGATGTCTGCCTGCTGGCGAGTTATGTCGCTCTGCAGGCCATAGGCGGAGGTGGAATAGTCATACGCCGGGGCCGTCTCGTACCCAGAGTAGCCATAAATACTGGCGTAAGCGGGATAACCGTAGTAGGCGGGAAAGCCGTAATAGGGATAGAACCACGGGTAAAAGGAGAAGAAAAATGGGTGCCGGAAGCGGCGCGAGCCGAAAAAGGGACGGCGGAAGCCGGTTCCGAAGCGCATCGTACTGCCAAATCGCGGGCCACTGTTGAAGCGCACACCGGGGGTGGATCCGAAGCCGGTTCCGAAGCGAACTCCGGCACGAGCGGGAGAGGCGAAGCTCGGAGCGGAGCGAAACGTCACCGGGCCGCCGGTGGAAAATCCAGGCCCCCTCATGGGCCCGCCACCCCTCATGCCGCCGCGCATCTGGGCCTGCAGGGGCAGAGCGAGTATCGCCAGGCATAGCGCCGAAATGGCCGCCCGCCGCTCCATAACAAAATTATATCGCCGACCGGTCCGGTTGCATTTGTCAAATTTTCATCACACCCGAGCTTGCCGAGTGCGGTAGCGGCGATGCCGCAACCGGCTCCGCGCCGCCTAGTTCTGGTCTCCAGCGCCGTGTTTTTGCCGGCACAGCTTGCAGTAAGTTGGCGGCAAGCTGTTGTCCACACGGTGTTTCACAGGGGGCAAGGTCTGAAGGTATGAAAAGATGGCCTTTAGGTCGTCGTCGTTCAGTTCCTTGAGCTCGCCGAAGGGCATGATCGAAGACAGTTTTCTGGCCTTCACGAAGCCGCTGCGCACGACCTCCAGAAAGAGCGCCACATCGTAATAGCCGATCCCGGACGCATCGGGAGTAATGTTGGCCGCCGTCACATCACCCCACGGACCGGTGAGTCGCTCCCCGCCCGCATAGGCCATTCCGGGAAGAGCCTGGCCGCGATCCGTGGGAATGTGGCAACCGCAGCCGAGCGTCGCCAGATACTTGCCACGCTCGACCGGATCGGACTGAGGGTTCGGACCTTGCACCGGTGCCGAGACCGGCTGCGGTGCGTCGCGAATCAGGTAGTTCACGGGAAACTTGATTTCACTGCGCGGCAGGGGATGGCGCACCGCGGGAACGGACCGCAAGTAAACCACGACAGCCGCCAGGTCTTCGTCGGAAATCTGCCGGTAGCTGGCATAGGGCATCATGGGAAAGAGGGCGCGTCCGCCAGGGCCGATGCCTTCGCGGATGGCACGGGCGAGTTCATCATCGGTCCAATTGGCGGCGCCCGTTTCCGGGTCGGGCGTCAGGTTGGACGCAACCACTCGTCCAGGTAGACCAGCCACAGGCATCTCCTGTCCGGCCAGTTCCATGCCGGGCAGCATCGGGGCGCCGTGGGTGTTCCAGTCCTTCGGGGAGTGGCAGATTTCGCAGCCCACCAGTCCCCTCACCAGATAGCGGCCCCGAGCCAGCCGTTCAGGCGTGCGCTCAAATTGGCGGCTGGTGGTCGGCCGGGTGCGGGGACCGATGAACGGCCGCCAGCCGATGGTCAGGGTGATTGCGGCCACCAGAGCGGCAACCAGCACCGGGACAGCATAAAGCAGGAATTTGCGCAGCTTTTTCACGGTTCGCTCCGGATCACGAGGCCCTATCGGTTCTTGCCAAGCAAAGGGGCAATGCGCTTTTGTTGCCGATGCTGCACCGCCTCCCGCGGGATTCGAAAACCCGGGAGGCCTACTTTTTCTTCATTTTGCCTGCTGCCTTCCCGGCCGCCGGCTTTGCAGCCTGCTTCGTGTCAGGTTTAGAAGGAGCAGCTTTGGGCAATTGCGGCTTGGGCGGGGATACGGGCGTCTCGCCTTTGCCCTTCTTCTTTCCCTCTAGTCCAGGAGCCGCGGTTGCAACCCCAACCACGGAGGCTTTCGCAGCACGCCCGCGTTTGGCCGCCGGGGGTGGAGGCGGCGGTGGCGGTGGCGGCGCCAGCGGCTTCAAGAACTTGAGAGTCTCAGTGCGCGAGCGCAACTTGCCGTCCAGCAGCAGCATGAAGACATCGTGTGCGATCTTCTGGTATGCGGGCAGTTGCGGGGTAATGTGCAGCTCCGTCATCTCCGGCAGAGGAAGCTTCTGTTGCACCTGGCGCCACTTGGTGAAGAAATTCTTGATCTTCTGGGTCACAGACTGCTGGCGGGCGGTGACGGCCAAAAACAAAGTCATCTCCGGCCGCGCCTCGGACAACAACTTCCAGGCGCGGGAAGGCGTGGCGGCTTCCTTCCCCATGAGGCGCTTGGAGAGCTCTTTGGCATGATCCTCGAGATCGCGCCAGGCCTCGACCAGATCCCTGCGCGGGATCATCTTGCGCATGTCTGCGATGTCTTTGTCGCCCAGGCGGGCGGTCAGGAAGTACATCACGGCCGGGGCCGGATCGGGGGCATACCCCAGGTCGGTCATCTGCTGGCGAGTCTTGAGCAATTGGCTCAGCTCGGCCGCGTCGACCTTGGCGCTGGTCCAGCGGGGATGCAGAACCTTTAGCCACCCTTCTTTCTCCAGCGTCTTGACGATGTGGAGCGGATCCTCCTCGTAGGCTAGTTGCTCAATCTCGTAGCCGATGCCCTTATCCGAGACGTATTCGATGTAGTTATTCTCCCGCGCAGAATCGAAGCGGGCCTGGGTACGCTCCTCGAGAGGCCAGTGGAAGCGCGCGGCAAAGCGGCTGGCCCGGATCAACCGCGAAGGGTCTTCCACAAAGGCATAGTTATGCAACCCGCGCAGCAGTTTGGCCTCGATATCGGCGGCGCCATTGAAAGGATCCATCAGCAGGCCGCGCGAGCCGGGATTCAGTGACAGCGCCATGGCATTTACGGTGAAATCGCGGCGGCGCAGGTCCTCGATGAGCGTAGCCGGAGCGACGATAGGCGGCTTCCCCGCCTTCTCGTAACGTTCGGTGCGCGCCATGCTGATCTCCGCGCGGACTTTGCCCGGCAGGCCAAGATAGAGAGTCTTGGTATCGTCGTCGCTTCCGGCGATGACAACGCCCGAGCGTTCCAGCTCCTTCTGCAGCTTGAAGGGGTTGCCTTGTACGGAGAAGTCGAGATCGCGGATTGGAAAACCGCTGATGATGTCGCGGACGGCGCCGCCGGTAAGGTAAATATTCATGCCGGCAGCACGGGCGATGTCCTGGACCAGGGTCACCCCTCGCTGCTGATCCGGCGAGAGCCGGATTTCCATGGTGTAGATGTAGTCGGCCATGCGTCTAAGCTTGCCGCTGCGCGCGGCGGCACAGTAGCCCAACCCACGAGTTTTCCACAGGGCAAATCCGGAGGGCGCGGTCGGCCCCAGTCGCTTCCATGTAAACGACTCTATCCAAAAGGTTTAGGATGCGTGAGATGGGACGTAGCAAGCTACAGAAAATAACACAACGTTAACCGTTTGGCTACAAGAACATACAAGCCAACCCGTTTTTCTGGGAAAGATGCGAGAATCGGCAGAACCTTGGCCGCCTGGGGAGACGCACCCAGAGCCGGCCGCAGGCCTCTCGGCATGCCTTCGACCCACAAGAAAGTCGTGGTACGGAAAATCGACCGGGACTCGGTCAACGGCTACGTTGCCCCCGCCCATTTTGTCCGGGAGGGCAAGCTGGAGCTATTGAATACCGCGGGCAACGTGGTGGCCATCGACCTGAAGGACATCAAGGGCGTCTATTTTGTGCGAGAGTTCGGCGATTCGGAGTCACTCAGCCGCAAGACCTTCACCAGCCGTCCCCGCACTGAAGGGCTGTGGGTGCGCCTGAAGTTCAAGGACAACGAAATCCTGGAAGGCATGATGCCGAACGATCTTAGCCTGACGTCGGCGGAAGGATTTCTGGTCAACCCACCAGACCTGCGTTCCAACACCCAGCGCATTTTCGTGCCCCGCAGTGCCCTGGAGTCGCTGACTGTCCTGGCCGTGATTGGAGCGACGCGCCGGCGGCGCAAACCCCCGGCAGCAGACACCCGGCAAGTGCAATTGTTCGGCGAGTAAGGTCCGGGCCTGCGGGCGCAAGGCTCTGAGACGATTAGGGGGAGGCTGTGGCAATTCGGAATTCGGAATATGGTGCATCCCACTGGAGGATCCTCTATGGCAAGCGATGATTTCGTGGTCAACCTTTCGCGCGTTATTGCCGGCACGCTGTATTTCTCGGTCTCGATGCAGGCCGCACGCGAAATGTACGGGAAGAGTTACTTCGCTTTGGGTACGCAGGAGAAAGTGTCGCTGGATCAGGCCGTGTTCGGTTCGATTGCAGCCAACTATCAGGCGATCACGCCGGAAAGCCTGCGTTTGCAGACAAGCACCCAGCCGGCCGGGTTCCATGTCGAATCCGCGAAGCCAGACACCAAGGAATGAAGACCGGCGGGTGGGGATTCAGCCGCGCATCCAGGCGGTTAGCCTGCCGCCTGGCCGGATAAAGCGTCCCCCGGCAGCGGTTCTTGGCAAAAGGGGCCGCCAGCACCTGACCCCCGTTGGTGGCAGGCGTGGCGGCTGCGCCGCAACCGGATGGGTAAATGGAGAAAGGGTGCGAGAGCGCCCTGCCCCGTCAGTTCTTGACCACCTGGAGATTGTTGGTAACCGAAAATACTCCCCCTACGCTGTTGGCTCGGATGTTGGCAATGTTCTTGTCGCCATCGTTGTCCACCACACCTTCCAGAGTCACGTGCCCGTTCTTCACAATGATCCGGATGGGTTGCTGCACTCCCAGGGAATATTTCTGCAGCGGGCCATAGCCGTAAATCGCACGATAAAGGCGACGACGAAGGCGGTCGTCCATGGGAGATACCGGCAGCACTTCGATCTGGTTGTCGACGTGCTCCACGCCTTCAACTCTCTTCACTACGTTTTCAGCATCCGACTTCAGAGTCGGCCGCGTGACCTGGCCCATGAGGGTGACGTTGTAACCGTCCACTTTGTAGGCGAGATTGTCGAAGACCCCCAGGTAGGGCAGCATCAATAATTCGTGCCGGACTTCCTTCTGAACGCGCTCCGTGGCACGCGAGGGCTGCGCCGCATCCTGGGCGAGAAGGGGTAGGGTGAACGTCAACATGAGCCCAGCGAGGAGTAAGCTTCGCGGTTTCATTCCATCCTCCAATTTACGGTTGACCCTGCTCGCAGGGCGAGGGTTTAGGCAGCACATATTACAGGAGAAAGTCGTATTTGTCCCCACGGCCATCGCTCCAACCAGCCCGGGAGCAAGCTGTGCTGTCTCAGGCCCGCAGGCGCTCGTGCGTGATACAGTTTAAAGAAACTTATGGAGCAGAGAGTCCCGGACGTCAACTTGTTGCCGCCGCCGAGTGTTACCCAGCCCCTATGGCGATCGCTGCTGGGGAACTTGCGCGATTCTCTGGCTCCGGAGAAGTTGCCACCCCTTCAGCTGACTTCCCGCCCCATGAACGTGGGAATGCTGATCGGGGATGTGATCAGCCTGCCTTGGTACCGCACCGTGTTCACCAACCTTGGCAACGTAATCGCCCCGGAAACTCTTCCGCCGCTGGAGCTGGAATCCCGGCCCGTGGACGTGGGCGAACTGATCAGCGATCAGCTGGCGCATCTTTGGTGGACATCGTTACTGCGAAACCTCGCCGACTGCCTGGCGCCAGAGCGGTTGCCGGCTTTACAGCTCAGTTCGGCTCCCGTGGATGCTAGGCTGAAATCCGGTTCCATGCAGTTGATGCGATGGTCCTCCCTGATCACGCTTCCCAGGCTTCCGCCTTCGGAACGGCAGTACCCCACGACTCCTGTGCCGCGGCCGGCAGCGCGAGTGGGCCCCGCTCCGGCCCTCGCCGGCTTCGGTGGACTGCCTCCGGCTCTGGTGGAGACACCCCCGGGCGAGTTACACCCTCACAGGTTGCGGACGGCTCTGTCGCGCTCCCACATACGGGAAGCCTTGCTGATCTCCCTGGCGACGCTTGAAGCGTTATACCTCGTGGCCGTGACGCTCGGGTTTGTATAGCTTTCTGATTGCACCAAGAGCCGGTGACCGCAGAGGACCGCTCAGAATTCCCCAGGGAAACCACTTCCCTTCTCCAACAAGAAACTGGCGTCCTTATGCCGCGCGCTTAGCGGTCAGTGCGCGGTACCCTGACTCGTTGGCTTTCTTGAGAGCCTGCAGGGCCTCTTCCGTAGACATCAGGGGAGTGGTTTGCACGGACTTGCAGGCGCCGCCTCCTGCGAACGCCATGGCAATGCCGGCAGCGCTCGCGTTGTCGGGCATTTCCGTGATCACGATGATGTCATATTCGCCAAAAGCGAACCACGCACTCTTGATCTTGCCCCCGAGCTTTTCAACCGCAGGGCGAACAGCTTCAATGCGATCCTGAGGTTGTGCGAGCAAGGCCTGCCAGCCCTCGCGAGAATAGGCAACCTGGGTCAGATAATGTGGCATATAGCCTCCTGTCTTTCTCTGTGGCTGCGAATCATCGCCGAGGTTTTGCCTGCAAGTCAAGGTGGCGTCCAATCCAGACCGGAGGCCGCGGCCCTGTCCGGTACAATCAGCGTCGAGCCCAACGCTCGGGCTGACAATCTATGAAACTCGCTCAGATCGCTTCCGTCGTCGGTGCACGCCTGGAAAATGGTTCCCCCGATCTGGAAATCAGCGGTGTGGCCGGCATCAGGAATGCGGCTCCCGGCCAGTTGGCGTTCGTGGCCAACCCGAAATATGCCTCCGCCGCCCGGACGACCAAGGCATCCGCGGTAATCGTGGGAGAGGAGTTTCCCTCGATCCCGGCCGCGATGCTCCGGAGCAAAAATCCTTACTTGGCCTTTTCGCGGGCACTGGAGCTTTTCCGCCAGGCGCCCCGCTACGAACCCGGAGTCCATCCGACGGCAGTGGTGCACGCCTCGTCCCGGATTGGCGAGGGAGCCCACATCGGGCCCTACGTGGTGATCGACGCCAACGTGGTGATCGGCAAGAATGCGGTGCTGCTGGCCCACGTCGTCATCTATCGCGGGGTCGCCATTGGGGACAACTTTTTCGCGCATGCCCACGCGATTGTGCGGGAGGGCTGCCAGCTGGGTAATGGCGTGGTCCTGCAGAATGGCGCCGTCATTGGCGCCGACGGTTTCGGCTTTGCCAAGGACGAGGCCGGGCATTGGCACAAGATCCTGCAGGCGGAGCCGGTGGTGGTGGAAGACGAGGTCGAGATTCAAGCCAATTCGTGCGTGGATCGCGCCAGTGTGGAAGAGACGCGCGTCGGACGCGGCACGAAAATCGACAATCTGGTGCAAGTGGGCCACGGCTCGCGGATCGGCGAGCATTCCCTTCTGGCGGCGCAGGTCGGGCTTGCCGGATCCACCGTGGTGGGCAATAACGTGATCTTGACCGGCCAGGTTGGGGTGGTCGGGCACTGCAGCGTCGGGAACGGCGCAATTGTCACTCCGCAAAGCGGAGTTGCCAATGACGTAGAGCCCGGGGCCATCGTCAGCGGAGCGCCGGCGGTGGATCACAAGCTATGGCTCAAGTACTCGGCCGTGCTGCCCAGATTGCCTGAGATCGCGCGCGCGGTGCGGGCCAGGAAGGACTGACGAAAGCAGCTCATGGATTTCTTGCCGGACTTGCGCCTTCCACCAGCGGCACTTCCCGATACTCCTCAGGCAGGCCGCTGTCGATGGCTCGCCGGACCTGCTCTATCAGGCTTTCCCGGCTGCCGAAATCCTGGGGTTCGATAGCCGGGTGAAAAATCACCGTAGCCACGCCCGGCCGGATGGCGAACCTGCCTTTGGGCATGATGTGGTGCGTGCCTGCGATCGTCACCGGTACCACCGCAACCCCGCATTCCATCGCCAGATAGAAGGGGCCTTTCTTGAATGGCAACAGTTTGCCGTCGAAGGAACGGTGGCCTTCCACGTAGATGAGCATATTGATCCCTTGCCGCATCACCGCGGCAGCGGCCCTGACGGCTCCGATTCCAGCCTCGCGGTTGCCACGATCCACCGGTACGAGCGAACCGATGCGCATGGTTCTCCCTAGCAGGGGATAGCTGAAGAGTTCCTTTTTCACCATAACCGAAGTGCGGCGCGGAATGAGCGGGACCATGATGGGAGGGTCGATGTTGGATACGTGATTCGACATGAACACGTAGGTGCGTAGCGGATCAAGCCGATCAAGGCCGACAGCCTGCACCCGGATACCGGCCAGCCGAACCCCGGTCCACGCGCTCCACATGGCGACGCGGTAAAGAAAACGAATGTCCCCGGTCAAGAAGGTCCAGGGAAAACAAAGGAGTGCCGCCGCAGGCAGGGCCAACGCCCAGAAGGTCAGCATCACAAGGGTGCGGATCACGGCCGGTCATCTCCCGCCCGCTGGGATTCTCCACTTAGCCAGGCAGCCCGGCGGGCTCTCTGCTCCGGCGACACTTTGTCTAAGTCCTTCAGTTCAAATTCAACCTGTTCCTGTGCTCGCACCTGCCACTCCAAAACACGGTCCCCGGCGGAGGAGCGCACGCGCACATGCAAGGTACTGCCAGGCTGCACTTGCGCCAGCCGTTGCTGGACGTCGCTCTCGGCAAGGTAGTCGTTGACGTTCAACAGCAAGTCTCCGACTCTCAGACCCGCATTTTCCGCCGCACTTCCGGGCGCTACAGCGGCCACGACCGGCGTGGCGTCGAAATTCCGAGTCACGATGAATCCCGGATCAGCGACCAGCTTGGTATCCTGCACCAGTTGCAGACCTACCGTCTTGAAGAAGTCGTTCCAGGCAATCTCGTCCGTGCCCCTCACGTACTTTTGAAAGAACCAGGCGAGACTGCTGTGACTGACGGTTTCCGCGGCTTCTTCGATACCGGCCGTGTCGGGGAAGAAGCGGCCCCTTTTCGCATAATTCTGGTTGAGCCAGAGAAAGACGTCTCGCAGGGATGCAGAGCCATGACTGGCTTCGCGCAGCTGCAGGTCGAGCAGCACGCCCAGAAGGTCTCCCTTGTCGTAATAGGAGATGCTGCGCCCGGGTAGCCTGTAATAGGGATACTGTTCGAGCCAGGCGTCAAAGCTTGCCTCCTCCACCGACTGGGTAAGGCGGGCCGGACGCCGCTGCAGCTCGCTGATTTCCGCGGCCAGCTCCTTGAGATATCCGGACTCGTTGAGCAAGCCAGCGCGCAGGCGAACGATATTCCCTGCGGTGCTGGTCACGCCCTCACTGAACCACAGGGATCGCGTGTAGTTTTCTCTCGTGTAGTCAACGGGCTCAAGCGACTGCGGGCGGATTCGCTTCACATTCCACAGGTGCATGAACTCATGCGCGCTCAGGTCAGCCAGCGATTGCGGATTGCTCTTCAAGGTCTGCAGGCTGATATTGATGGCCGTGCAGTCCGCATGCTCCATTCCTCCCCCGGACGGGCCGTTCGGAAAGTGATAAATGAAGACATAGGTGGCAAAAGGGCGGTCGTTCATCCACGATGTTGCCGCGAAGACCAGTGCCCGCAGGGCGGCGACGATGGCGCTTGGATCATAGCCGTTGGAATCCGCATCGACCACCACGCGGATCTGTCCGCCCGAGACCTCAAAATCCCATTCCTGGAAAGCGCCGAACTCGACGGGTGCATCGACCAGGTGGTCGTAATCCTTGGCGGTAAACTCCCCGGTGCCCAGACTGGCCAGCGCGGTGGCGGTCCGCCAGGCCGAGGGCACATCGGTGAATTGGATCCGCACGGGCGCTGACCGCGTGTCCATGGAATACATCAGTATCTGGGCCAGATTGAAGAAGGCGTGCTGGCTGTTGAGCTGGGCGTTGAATGGGCCGGGTGCATCGGCAAAGATTTCGTAGTTGACCACGGCTCCGCTCTCCGCCCCGATGATTCGCCAGGTCGTCTTGTCCAGCTTCCGCACGGGGAGGGTGGATCCGGAAGAATTGTGCGCCGCTACCCAATTCACATACTGGGAGAAGTCGCGAATCTGGTAGAGAGCGTTCCAGGCGGGAAGCTGCAGGTCACGCACTGCGGGACCGGGAGGCAGAAGAATTCTCACCCCCACCAGGTGGTTTGGCGATCCGGCCAGGGAAACGGTGTACTGGACAGTCTCGCTTGCAGGCTGCGCTTGCTGTCTCCCACCGGCGGGAAGGGCAAGGGTAAAAACGACGAGGCCGAGCGCCAGGCGTCCGAATCTGGAAGAACGAATCACGCTTTGGCGGACGCGCGGAGCGCGTGGCTGCTGGTAGTGCCCCCCGCGATCGCCCGCAGCCGCTGAGGAAGCTTCTCATAGATGCCGCCGAAGCCGCCGTTGGAGAGGATGGCCACGACGTCGCCCGAACGCATTTCCAGCGCGACTAACTGCACGATGGCGTCCGCGTCAGGGCTGACGCGGGCCCGGCTGCCACAGCTCCCGATCTCAGCCGCGAGGGCGTTAGTGTCCATGCGTTCGGCCTCGGGAATGGCCTCCGAGCGAAAGACGGCGGCGACGATCACCTCGTCGGCCGCGGCCAGGCTCCGGGCCAGCTCCCCCTGCAGCACGTTGCGGCGCAAAGTGTTCGACCGCGGCTCAAGAATCGCCCATATCCGCGAGCCCGGATAGCGGGCGCGCAAAGCCTTCAGCGTTCCCGCAATCGCCGTGGGGTGATGCGCGAAGTCGTCAATGATGGTGATCCCGTTGACCTGGGCCCGAATTTCCAGGCGCCGCTTCACGCTCTTGAACGTCTTCAGAGCGGTGGCGATCCCGGTCGGGGAAACGCCATAGCTCGCAGCCAACGCTGCGGCCGCAGTGGCGTTGAGCACGTTATATTCGCCAGCCAGCGGGAATTCCAGATCGGCCCAATGGCTCTCGCCGCGCCAGACGGACCAGGAAGTGCGATCCGGATCGAAGCGCAGGTTCTGAATCCTCCAGGCGGCCTGAGGGCTGGTTCCATAGCGCTCCACCGGGCAAAAGGCTTTGGCCAGACAGCGATTCAGGCTCTCGCCCCCGTCCCAGGCCACGATCCGGCCGCGCGCCGGCACCAGGTTGACCAGGCGCTTGAAAGCCGTCTCCACGGCATCGAGATCCTTGTAGATATCGGCGTGATCGAACTCTACCGAGGTCAGGACAACGGCGTGAGGAAAATAGTGCAGAAACTTCGGCCCCTTGTCGAAGAACGCCGTGTCGTACTCGTCGCCCTCCAGAATAAAGTGCTGCCCTTCCCCCAATTGGAAACTACTGCCGAAGTTTTCCGCAATGCCGCCGATCAGAAAGGAAGGCTTCCGGCCCGCGCACTGAAAGATCCAGGAAAGCATGGAGGTCGTGGTCGTCTTGCCGTGCGTTCCCGCGACCACGAGGACCTCTTTGCCGCGGAGGAACTCGTCGTGCAGGATTTGTGGCAGGGAGCAGAAGTCGATGCCCTGATCCAGCACACGCTCAAGCTCGACATTGCCTCGCGAAATGGCATTGCCCACGACCACCAGGTCGGGTCTGGGATCGAGATGGGCGGCGGCAAACGGCTGCGACAGTGGGATGCGGAGAGAGGCCAGAAAATCCGACATGGGAGGGTAGGCCGCCGCGTCGGATCCGGTGACCCTGAAACCACGCTGCTGGAGCATCCCCGCGAGCGAAGCCATGGCGGTACCGCAGATACCAATCAGGTGAATGTGTTTGCGTGGGCTCATGATTTTTGGGCCTTGATCATCCGTTTGACGGCATCCCCACGGCGGGGCGCCGTGGCAGAAGCTGCGGCTTCCCTTAATTTGAGGCTCACCCCGCTGGCAGTTACCTTCAGGTCGGCTCGAACCCCGAAGGGCACTGTGATATTGGAACGCGAGACATGACCCGACCGGAAGCCATAGGCCACCGGCACTCCCA
Organism: uncultured Acidobacteriaceae bacterium; assembly: GCA_964408515.1. Taxonomy (GTDB): domain Bacteria; phylum Acidobacteriota; class Terriglobia; order Terriglobales; family Acidobacteriaceae; genus CAYOZX01. The sequence goes on from CAYOZX010000028.1 coordinate 17,640, forward strand.
GGCTTCCAACCAGCGGGGCCAGAACTTCCTCAAGCGCAGGGGGCTGATCCGGATTCTGCGCGCAATCCAGCATTTCTCCGAAGATGATGCCGCGGATGCCGTCAAGCTTCCCGCCAAGCTTCAACTGCATCAGCATGCGGTCGATCTGATACGGCTTGGCTGCAACGTCCTCGATGAAGAGGATGGTATCGCGCGTCTGAATCGCGTAAGGCGTGCCGAGGGAAGCGGCCAGGATGGAGAGACATCCTCCGTAAAGCCGTCCTTCGGCCGAGCCTTCCACCAGAGGTCGTGCGCCGGAGTCCAGCGCCAGGTCCAGGCCCGAAACTCCGCCCAGAACGAGTTCCCAGGACCTTCGATCAACTCCTTCCGCTCGGGCGAAATCCTTGGCCACCATCGGACCGTGAAACGTGACCAGGCCGGCGTCAGCCAGCCAGGTGAGCAGGGTGGTCAGGTCGCTGTAACCGACAAAGATCTTTGGACGTGAAATGATCTGGCGCACATCGAGGTGTTCCAGCAGGTAGTTGGAGCCGTAGCCTCCGCGCACGCAGACAATGGCGCGCACTTCGTCACGCGCGAACATCCCCTCCAGTTCACGCGCCCGCCGTGCGGCGGAACCGGCAAAATAGAGGTCGTGATCAAAGATGGAATCCAGATAGTAGGGCTTGTATCCCAACTGGCGCAGAGCTTCGCATCCTGCCTCCAGGTCCTCGCGGCGAAAGGAGCTGGCCGGCGCGACGATGCCCACGGTATCCCCGGCCTGGAGCGCCGGAGGTGTGATGCGCGATCGTTCTGAAGCCAAAGTCATCTGCTCCACATCGTAAATGAGACATCGGCAGCGGCGGCTACACGAAAGAGCTAGCCCAGGTACTCTCCACGGCAGATGAGTTGCGCCGGACCACGCAGAAACACTCGCCCCTCCCAGCGCACGGTCTGGGTTCCGCCGGGAGCATGCACGCGCACCGGAGACTGAGCCTTTCCCGCGAAGATCGCTGCCACCGCTGCGGCGCACGAACCGGTGCCCGAGGACAGCGTCTCTCCCACGCCCCGCTCAAAGAACACTGCGTCGATATTGTTTTTGTCTCGAATAATCACCATTTCGACATTCGTGCCGGACTTGAAGTCGTGATGGCGCCCGACCTCGGCCGCCTCCGCCTGCCACCCCGAAAGGTGTTGTTCCACGAAAACCACGTAGTGTGGGTTGCCCATGGAAACCGGGATTCCCCGCACCTCACCCGATGACAGTTTCAAGGAGAATGGGTCACCTGCCCGCGGTTCCCCCATGTCCGTCTCAAACTCATAGCAGGAATCATGGCGGGCGGTAAGCGTGCAGACCTTGAGTCCGGCGCTGGTTCTTATGCTGAAAGTCTCACGCGGCTGTTCCGAGCAAAGGTAGGCCGCCACACAGCGGGTCCCATTGCCGGAGATTTCAGCCTCCGATCCGTCGGCGTTAAATAGACGCGCGCGGGTGTCCGCCTGTGGATCGGGAAAGAGCCATTCCACGCCATCGGCGCCAACGCCACCATGGCGGTCGCAGAGCCGCCGGCTGAAGGCGGCCAGATCGTCCCGGGCGTGCATCCCGTCGATCATCAGGAAATCGTTGCCGCAGGCGTTGGCTTTGACGAACGGAATCACCCCGCCCGCGGTCATTCGCGCACCGCGCCGAGGGACGTCACACTGCCAAACACGGTCGAACCGCGCAGGGCTTTCAACACCGTCTCCTGCTCGTCTCGCGTGCCCTCAAGATCGAACTGCAGCCGGACATGCTGTGGGGTTCTGGCCACCTGTACGTTGTCCATAATTGCGTGCACCAGTTCGAGCACGCGGTTGACCTCTGCGATCAGGGCTTCCGCTCCGGCGCCGGTGACTTCATAGGTTTCAAGCGTGGGCTTGATGTTCCACCTCTGCTCCACGCCGCCCAGGGAGAACAGACACAAGAGGATGAGAATCGTCGCGAAGATCGCAGTCAGATACAGCCCGCCGCCCACCGCCATGCCTACCGACGCGACCACAAACAGGGTCGCCGCCGAAGTAATGCCGGTCACCAGGTCGCCGCGACTGTGGAGAATGGATCCGGCTCCGATAAATCCGATGCCCGGGATGATCTGTGCCGCAATGCGCGTGTGGTCGCCGGGATGCGCGCTCGCCAAAGCATCGGACAAGAGGGTGAACATGGCCGCACCCAGACAGATGAACAGGTTGGTGCGCAAGCCGGTAGGACGATGCTTGAATTCACGTTCCAGGCCGATGGCGCCGCCGAGCAGCGCCGCGAGGACGAGCCGGACCACAAAGACACCCGCTGACGGCATCTCGGACCGCAGGATCTCGCGGATGGAACCCAGGCTCGACATGGCGCGGTGACGGCTGGATTCTATCACCGGGAAATGGCCCATCTGTGGGCTGCCCCGGTCTCATAGTTAACGCCGATGATTACCTTCCCTTCCGGCCTCAATCGCAAAGCGCGGAGGGACCCTTCCTACTCACCCGATGGGCTGCAGACTCTATTCACGTCTTTCCTTTCGCGCCAGCAACGCCGCCGTCTGGTCGCGGTGAACCACATCCCATTGTCGCGTTTCCGCCAACATGTTACCGAGAGGCGACTGCGCCGGCACCAGTACCCAGTTCACGTGCTTTTCCACCAGGAACTTGTCCCAGTCTGGAGTGAGCCGCACGGCTTTCAGATAATCTCTGAGGAACTCGTCTCCGTAGAGATCGTGGCGGTCGTCGACGAACACTTTGATCTGTGGGTAAAGGCGGTAGATGAGATATCCGCCCCAGGAATCAAGACTGAGGACAGGGTCCCGCAGTCCTGCATCCGCGATGAAGGTGGCCGCCTCAACCGGGAACTTGCTCGCGTCGAAGTGCGCGTTCATCGCCTGATACGAACTAATTCTGCCCTGGTTGATGCAAATAGCGATTGCTGCCGCGACCGCCGCCAAGGGCCAGATGTGTCCCCGCAAGCTCGCCTCGGTGCGCCCCATGCGCGCGGCAAAGCTCTGCCAGTGTGCGAGCCCTTCGCGCCAGCGCGGGGGAACCCGTCCGCCTTCGTGCGCTTCCCGCAGCATCTGCGTCATCCATGGAGCCACGATCAGAA
>CAYOZX010000029.1:0-20704 GCA_964408515.1 uncultured Acidobacteriaceae bacterium
AACAGGCTGCGGGAAACTCCTTTTTGGAGAGTCGCATAGGTTTCCCAGAGTGGGTTTCTTCCGGGCTGGAAGAATCTGTTGTAATATGCTGTCCCGATGGGCACACGACTTGTTGCATTGATGATGTTTGTCAGCACCGGGTTCTTTGCTACTGCTGATAGCAAGGGGTTTTGCCCACCTACACCGCCGAAGCCAAAGGTAGTCTCGACGAAAACCTCCGCGCCACAAGCTCCTCCCACTCCCGATGCGCAATATGCCGGGACAGTGATGTTGATGGCGGTTATCAGCGATAAGGGTTACGTCTGCAATGCTCAGGTGATTCGCGGGCTGGACAAGGAAACAGACAAGAAGGCAACGGGAGCCGTGCGGCAGTGGCATTTTCAGCCAGCACAGAAAGAGGGTCGTGCCGTTCCCGTGGTTGTCACTGTGGAAGTGCACTACTGGCGTAGGGATGGCGAGCTTGTCCAGTTTCCAGCCGCTCCAACCCTCACACAGGGGCAGGACGAGTCGGCACATTAGAGGTAGATAGTTTTATCCGCAAGCTCATCGAGGAGGTGTTTCGGCTGGATGAAGAGCATCTGGTTATTGCGCAAGCTACGGCATCGCGGACTGAAGCGCGTCGCCTGGATGTTCACTTTCACGGCGGCGGCTTACAACCCGCTGCGCATCCGCAACCTAATCTGTAGTGCCCCACAGCCGCAGCGTGGATAAATTGCACCAAGGTCCACTATGAGTTAGTTGCAGCATCGCCAAACCGCCGAGAAGATGGAACTGAAAACCACAAGAAGGCAAATTATGCCCCGCTACAGAACCATCTTTCCGCAGCCTGCTAAGCCAGAACTACTAATTGTTGCAAAGCGAAACAGATCATTTTTTACTTGCATGGCGATTACCGCAAGTAGCAGGATGCGTGCAGATCATGACCTCGTGATACGGTGCGCCGCCGGCGACTGGTTCTTGGAAGCTCGGCCACCACTGCTCATGTAGTTGCGCACATGCCTCAGGCGATCAGGCGCTCGGAGCTGCAGGCTCGGTCGCAGAGGCCGACCCGAAATAGACTCGGTAGCTGCGGTACATGACAAGCATCACGGGTAGTACGCCCAGGAGCACTTCCCAGGTTGCGTAACGTCCCATGGTGCTGGTGACGATCGAGGCGATGCCGGCGCCGGCCACATAATACGGGAACGACAGGTGGGAGATGCCCAGCCAAGTGCGAACCACCCTGGCTCCTTCGGTCAGGGAAATGATCGTCGCCACGGGCAGAGTGTTGACCAAGAAGAAAGTCCCGGCAGCGATAACCAGAGAAAGCGAACCGTGAAAACTGTTTGAACCGAACCAAAGGTGGTTGCGGAAAGCCATATAGGACAATCCCGCCGCGGTCGTGACCGTGCTGACATTGAACAGCGCCTGGATGGGCTTGAGAGGCTTACCATCCCGCGGCAGGCTTTGAACCAGCGTGGAGAGGAAAGCGATCACCGCAGCCTCGAGCAGGCTCAACTGCGTGATGGCGAGAAACAGAAAAGGCAGATTGACCGACATGTTTCCTGTCAGCCCCGGCAGCCTGACTTTCAGCCGAGAGGTCAGCAAGGCCAGCAGGGAGAGAGACAGGAACAGAACGCGATGTGTGGGCTGCATCCCCAGGGCGCCCTTGAGCAAGACGGTGAACGCTGAGGTTGCCATCAAGCTGATGAACATCGCTGCATTTCGTGAGCTGACTTGCATCGGGGTTCCTCCTCTCTCGTGTAGGCTCACGAATGGTTTACTTGTCGCCGCCGAGTGCGACGGTCATAGCACTATTCGTCGCACCCATCGATTTGGCCGCACTTGAGTCCGTCGCGGCCGGGGCTGTGTTGTACTGGACCACCACATTCACTGACTGTCCAGCGAGGCCCCTTCTTCCCCACGTGGCACTCGAGCATTGTTCGCGTTTCATATCTCCAATCTCTCCTGTCGGTGACGGCACGCTCAGCACTTGTTCGTCCTCACCATTGATCTTGACTGCGGTAGCTTTCATGTGGCCCCCGGGCGGTCCCGGTGAGACCGTTGTTCCGGTCCGCTACTGATCGCCATCCGTCAGTACCGACATAGCGCTGCTGCCGCTGGTCGCCGTACCCCAGATCACGCTCGTCGCGGAGGTGGATGTACCCCACAGGACGCTGAAGCCCTGGCTCGCGCTCGTGCCCCAGATCACGGAAGATCCCCACAACACGGATTGGCCGAGAGCATCCGTGCCCCAAAGCACCGAAGTGCCCCAGACAACGGACGTGCCCCAGACCACCGAACTGCCCCACAGTACAGAGCTGCCATTCACCAGAGACACCTGACCAGTCAAAGCGTTGTAAGTCACCGTCGGAGACTTGGCAACGCCCACCGTAGAAGAGGCGGAATCGTTGTTGTTCAGGGCAGCCGCGATGTCCAGGTAGCCGGCGCCGACGGTGAAGATGTCCGCCTGCTCGGAATAGGTGATACCGGTCGTTCCGTCGGTGGAGGTGGAATACAGGACCAGGTTCTTGTAGGCGCTCTTCATCAGGCGCGCCTTCAACTGGTCGGGTGTGAGACTGGGGTTCTTCTGCAACATCAGGGCGGCTGCACCCGCCACCTGCGGGGCTGCCATACTGGTGCCGCTCAGCCGGAAGAATTGGGTGGAATTCGCGGTGGAGTTAGTCCACTGGTATGTCGACAGCGGAATTTGCGTGGTTGGATAGTTCGTGTCCAGGCTGGCATTCGGCGCCAGTGCGGAAACGACCTTGTTGCCCGCGGCCACGATGTCGGGTTTGACCACGTGATCGATAAAACTAGGTCCCTTCGAACTATAGCTGGTGATTACATCATCGGTGCGCGTATAAGTTCCGAAGGTGCGCATGGCTCCGACGGTGATGACATAGGGATCGTTGCCGGGAGAAGTAATGGTGCCGTATCCGTTACGATTGTTGGAGTTGTCGCGGCCATAGTTGCCCGCAGCAACCACCACGAAAATGCCGGCTTTCCAAGCCTGTTCGACCGCCTGGGCCAGCGGATCGGTAACATAACTCTCGTAGATGCCGCGGCCCAAGGACAGATTGATGATGCGAATGTTGTAGGTCGACTTCAAACTGATTGCCTTCTGAATCGCAGCGATCACATTGCTGTCTGTGCCCGCACCGTTACGGTCCAGGGCTTTCAGGTTCACGAACTTCGCCCCGGGCGCGATGCCCATGTAGGTAAGGAAACAGTTGCTGCAGCCCATTCCGGACACGTAGCCGCTGCCACCGATGATGCCGGCTACGTGGGTTCCGTGGCCGTACTGATCATCGGTTCCTTGCCCAGTGAAATCCTGCGAGTAGAGCACGCGGCCGTTCAGGTCGGAATGCGACCCGATCCCGCTGTCAATCACCGCCACCGTGACTCCGGTACCGTTGTAGCCATAGCTCTGCGCGATGTCGGCGTTGACCGCTTCAAACTGGGCGGTGTAGTCGCTTCCTTGAACCGGCCGGTCGGGTGAGACATAGGCCACATCGGGATCATTGGCCAGAGCCGCCAGGGCCGAGGCCGGCACCGAGTAGGCGCCGCCCTTAACCAACCCCAGCTCATGCCTGAGCGATCCCCCGCGGCTCAGCACTTTCTGATGGTGCCTTGCGGTGGGTGCTTGCTTGAATTGGACGATCACATTGACTCGGCCGGCAGAACTCTTGCCTTCGAGGTCTCTGGCCATCTTGGGCGACCCGGCAAAAGCCAGGCTCGCGCCCACGATCACCGTAGACACCGTTAGCAGCGCCTTGCCCCAAGTTGCACTCCAGCTCTGTTTGCGTTTCATCAGCGTTTCCACCTTATTGTTTATTGCTATCGCTTTCATTTCTGATTCCGCCCTTTGAGGGAGCCCTTTGCTAGTTCTCTCCGTTGATCAGAATGCCGATCGACTCAGTGCTGTCGGTAGTGCTGGCCCCCCACATGGCGCTCGAACCCCACATAGCGCTTGAACCCCACATGGCCGAGCTGCCCCACATAGCGGAACTGCCCCACATAGCCGACTGGCTGCCGACAAAGACGTTCGCGCCCCATACCGCTGTAGCTCCCCACATGGCCGAGCTGCCCCAGAGGGACGATGTGTCTTTGACCAGGTAGACGCTATTGGTGGCCGGGTCGTACTGCGCCGTCGGTGACTTGGCCACGTGCGAGCTGACCTCATTGCTGGACAGGGCAGCCTGAAGGTCGAGATAGCCGGCTCCGACCGTGAAAATGTCGTATTGGCTGGTGTAGGTGATCCCCGTCACTGGATCGGTGTAGCTGCTGTAGGCGGGGAAAGTCTTTGAAGCTGTCTTCATCAGCCGTGCTTTCACCTGGTCTGGCGTCAGCTTTGGCTGGGCTTGCAGCAGCAAGGCCACTGCGCCACTGACTACCGGCGTGGCCATGCTGGTTCCACTCATCGTGTAGTACCAGGGTGAAATTCCAACCGCGCTGCCCTCGACGTAGTAGCTGCTAGGAACAACGTTCTGAGCATAGGTGGCTGACAACGTTCCTCCCCACCCGTAGAGAGACACCTGCCGATTGCCCGGAGCGACGATGTCGGGCTTCACAATGTGGTCAACCGCAGTTGGCCCTTTGGAACTGTAAGTCGCAATCAGATCGTCAGCCCGGGTGGGAGTGCCCATAGACTTCATGGCGCCCACAGTGATGACATACGGATCATTTCCCGGAGCGGTGATGGTGGCATAGCCGTTGGTCCCGGCGGTGTTGTTGCGGCCTTCGTTGCCAGCCGCGACCACGACCACGATGCCCGCCTTGTAGGCCGCCTCGACCGCCTGGCACAGCGGATCCAGGGTGTAACTCTCGAAGACCGGCCGTCCCATGGAAAGGTTGATGACCCGAATGTTGTATTTCTTCTTCAGCTGAATGGCGGTCTGGATGGCCGCGATGACCGAGCTGTCGTTCCCCATCCCCTTGCTGTCGAGAACGCGCAGGTTGACCAGGTTGACGTTGGGAGCTATTCCCTTGAAGGTCTTGGTGTATTGCGACCCCGTGGAGTTGAAGCCGTTACCGGCGATGATCCCGGCCACGTGAGTGCCATGACCGTACAGGTCCAGTGCTCCCGCACCGTCATTGATCCACGACTGACTGTAGACGACGCGCGAAGTGCTGGAATTCCACTTATTCACATCCGCGTTGCCCGCCGCACTGGCAAGCTGGGACAACAGACTGCCCTTCACCAAAGATGAGGCCGCCGCGCTGACGGCCGTGTTGTCCTGAATACCGCTATCAACGACCGCTACGGCCATGTTGCTGCCGTCCAGCCCTCTCGACCAGGCGTAGGGTGCATTGACCGCAGGAGCCGCATTGTTGAGGTAACCCGCCAGTTGGCGGTCAGGTGAGATGTAAGTTACATTGGGGTTCGCCGCCAGAGCATCGATCTGCGCCGGATTCAAGGACGCAACCAGTCCGTTGACCGCCGAGAAGCTCCGCCTGACTATGCCGCCAAGCTGGACCACCTTCTGACTGTTCGTCGGCAGTGGCTGCGCGAACTGGACGATGACATCTACAGGAACATTGCCGCTCTGCGGCACGTCGGGGGCGACTTTCTTACTACGCGCGCTGGCCGGAATCGCCAGGGCCAGAACTAATGTCAGCAGCAAGGTCTTGCTCATTTTCCTCATTTCCTCGTTCAAAGACTGGCTGCGCTCTCTCATATGCTCCGCTCGCCAGTCATGCGCTCCATCAACCAGCCTTGCAAATGCAAGCCCGGTTCCATTGGCGCGCGCTTGTAAGTGATTGATTTTGCAGCCCATGGGAGAACCGGCCAGCGGGCCATTGGGACAGGTTGGCCCAGGTTGCGCCAGCCGGGACGAGGGCGTGACCCCGCGTTCGTAACGCGGGCTAGTTACTGATGGAATGCTCGAAAATCACTTCCAGGAAGGCACGGGCCGACGTCAGCTGAGGTGCGAGAATACGCGGCGCGGCGCTCAGCACGCCTGGACCGGAGGATGGGCTGTCGCTTGAAAGACTAAGAAACTGTCAGGAAGGGGCGGTCACACCGCGGTACGGAACGAAAGGAAGACACCTCACTTTGCTTTCATTGTCCAGCCGAATTAGCCCTGCTTTTCTGGCTCACCACTCCTGAGTCAACTGGTTGCTCAGGCTCGATCCTCCAGCCCTCTTCCAGCATCCTGTGGCAAAGCCAACCTTTTATTGCCTTGTGAGCTGCAGGATTGACATCCGTGAAGGTGATCCCGGCACGACCCCGGGTGCCAGCCCACGCCAGGCGGGCCAGCATGTCCATGGTCTCCTCCGAGTCGGGGAGCCTGAACCGAACTCGCATTTCCTGCTGGTAACCCAGGCTACCGGTCACACCTTCCAGCCCCATGCCGCCGGCACTCAAATTGATGGCCGTGCAGCTGAGATCCAGGCCTTCGGGAGTTTGCAGGGATACAGGGATGCCGACGGGGGCGCGAAAATACTGCTGTTGTTCGTAGCTCAAAGTTCCTAGCGTGGCGGGCGGCGGCACACCCCTTGCAGACGAGAGTCCGTATTCCCGCAATTTTCGACTCAGAGTCCGGCGCGAGATGCCCAGGCGCTCGGCAGCCTGGCCTCGATGGCCGCCAACGCTCTCCAGCGCTTTCCTGATGGCCTGCGCTTCCAGGCTATCGAGGTTAGTGGTTGACTCCGCGCTTTCCGCCTGACCGCCGTCATCGGTTTCTGCGTTCGCAAGTTCCTGGCGAATCTGCGAGTCTGCAATCTCGGGGCCCGATGCCAGCACCGCGACCTTGTTTACAACGTTCTGGAGTTCACGCACGTTACCCGGCCAGGAGTACGACCCGAGTAACCGCAGCGCGTCGGGAGAAAACTTCATGCCGCCGCCTTGTTGCGCGAGGAAGTGTTCGGCCAAGGCAGTGATGTCCTCGGGGCGCTCGCGCAGAGGCGGTACGCAAAGCTCGAACTGGCTGAGACGATGGTAAAGATCCTTGCGGAATCTCCCCGCACTCACTTCTTCTTTCAGGTTGCGATTCGTGGCGGCGACCACGCGCACGTCGGAGGTAATCTTGCGGTGACCGCCCAGACGATAGTACGGCGCCCGATCCAGGATGCGGAGGAGTTTTACCTGCACTTTGAGGTCGAGTTCCCCGATTTCATCCAGGAAAATGGTCCCCATGTGCGCCAACTCGAACAGGCCCGGCTTCGCGGTATCAGCGCCGCTGAAAGCGCCCTTTTCGTAGCCAAAGAGTTCGCTCTCCACCAGGTTTTCCGGTAAGGCCGCGCAATTGATCTCCACAAGAGGCTTGCTGCAGCGCAAGGAATGCTGGTGGAGAGTGTGTGCCACCAGCTCCTTACCTGCGCCGGTTTCACCAATAATCAGAACCGTTCCAACATGGCGAGCTACGCGCTCCACCATGGCCATGAACTTGCGCATGACGTCGCTGGCAATAATGAACTGAACGCCATCGGTCGGATTGTCGGACGTCGCGAGTGTGGTCATCCCATCTGAGCAAACGGCAAAATCCTGGACTTTTACTGAAATTTCCGGAAAGGCTCTCTCTCAACTTCTGCGCAAAATCAACATCGTGCCAGTTTGTCACAGTCGCTGCTTGAACAACCAGCCTCTGTGACTGTTTCCACGATCACTTTAGTAACTTGTCCGACCAGGGCGGCCGGCTGGCCTGCCTTGGCACAGTTGGGTCACCTTGTCTTGTCATGGCCCAACGCGCAGGGACGGCCGATATTTCCTTTCAGAGGCTTAGCACTTTCCTGCTCTGGTTCTTGTCCTGCTCCTTAGCTGGGGTGGAGTCGGCGGCGAGCCCAGACGCTTGGCTGCCGGGGAGACGGCAGAGAAACCAAGGTAATGCTGCGCGTGCGGGAGCATTCTGGACTGACCGGGTTGGGGAACTAGAATGGTTGTTTCCATGCCGATACGAGCGAAGTTATATATCACCCTAACTGCAGGTATTGGGGCGGCGGTCGTGGTCATGGCCCTGCAGCACTGGCACTCCGAAGATTTGCTGCGCTTTGCCTGCTACCTCCTGATCGCGGCTCTGGCTTCCACCATGAAGGTGAGCTTGCCGGGCATCGAAGGCACGATGTCGGTGCACTTCCTCTTCGTTCTCCTGGGTGTTCTGGAACTCTCGCTCGCCGAGACGCTGATCATTGGTTGCGCGGCTGCGTTGCTCCAGTGCCTGTGGAAGCCGAAGCGCCGGCCAGAACCAGCTAAGGTGTTGTTCAACGTACTGGGCATGACGGCCAATGCCATTTTCCTAACCTACTTTTCGTACCACCTGTCCGCTGGCCTGCTCAAGCACAGCCTGCCCTTGATGCTGTGTGCGGCTGCCTGCGCGTACTTTTTGACCAACACCTTGCCCGTAGCCGCCGCCATCTCGCTGACCGAGGGAAGGTCGCTGCGCCTGATCTGGGCGGAAACCTACTTCTGGTCGTTCCCTTACTACCTGGTTGGTGCTGCCCTGGTGGGTTTAGTGGGCTTTGTGAACCGCCACTTCGGCTGGCAGAATTCTCTCCTCGTGTTGCCCGTCATCTACTGGATTTACCGCTCTTACCGCCTTTATCTGGGACGTCTGGAGGACGAGAAGAAGCGGGTGGAGATTGAAAAGGCGCACGTGGAAGCTGAAAAGCGGCATGTCGAGGAAGTCTCTGCCCTCCACCTGCGCACCATAGAAGCTCTCGCCATGGCGATCGACGCAAAAGATCACACCACCCATACCCATCTGCGCCGCGTCCGCACATACGCGATTGAGATTGCCAAAGAACTCGGCCTGTCGGAGGAGGAGACTGACGCTCTTCGCGCCGCGGCTCTGCTCCACGACATTGGAAAGCTGGCGGTCCCAGACCACATCATCAACAAACCGGGACGCCTAACTAAGGAAGAGTTCGACAAGATGAAGATTCACCCCATCGTGGGCGCGGAAATTCTGGACAAGGTTGCTTTCCCCTACGCCGTCGCCCCGATCGTGAGGTCACACCACGAGCAGTGGGGTGGGGCAGGTTACCCGGATGGACTCAAGGGAGAGCAAATCCCCCTCGGCGCCCGCATACTGGCTGCGGTGGATTGCCTCGACGCGTTGGCCTCGGACCGCCAGTATCGTAAGGCCCTCCCGCTCGATGAGGCGATGAAGAAAGTTGCAGAGCAGGCAGGTACGGCATTTGATCCCAAGGTGGTTGAGATTCTTCAGCGCCGATACGTCGAACTGGAAGGTCTTGCGCTCGGCAAACACAAGTCGCCGAAGGAACCCATCAATCTCACTGCCTACAAGGTGGAGAGAGGGGAAAAGCCCGCGGCCGGGCTGGAGCTGGGCTCCATTCCGAGTCGCGGCAGCGAGAGAGATTTTCTTTCGTCCATCGCATCGGCGCGACAGGAAGCACAGACGCTTTTCGAACTCAGTCAGGACTTAGGAAACTCGCTGAGCCTGGACGAGACCCTGTCGCTGGTTTCCGTAAGACTTCGCAAGCTCATACCTTACGATTCTTTCGTTGCGCTGGTGCTGAAGGGCGATATCCTCGTGCCGGAATTTGTCAGCGGGGATAATTTCCGTACCTTCTCTTCACTGGAAATTCCGTTAGGGGAAGGACTCTGCGGCTGGGTAGCACAGAATTCGAAGCCCATCATCAACGGGAATCCCAAGGTCGAACCCGGTTACGGTGATGATCCGAAACCCCTCACGGATCTCCGCTCAGCCCTGGCTGTGCCCTTGGAAGGTGTCAACGGGATTGTCGGCGTTTTGGCGCTCTACCAGGTCAAGGCAGATGCCTTTACTGCTGACCATTTGCGCGTCCTTCAGGCCATCACCTCCAAAGTAGCGCTTTCCATCGAGAATGCTCTTAAGTTTCGCCAGGCAGAGAATTCGGCCACCACAGACTACCTCACCGGGCTGCCCAATGCGCGCTCCTTATTCATGCATCTGGACCAGGAACTGGCTCGCTGCAAGCGCGAGCACTCCACCGTGGCGGTAATGGTGTGCGATTTGGACGGCTTCAAGCAGATCAACGACTGCTATGGCCACCTGGAAGGCGATAAGACACTCAAACTCTTTGCCAACTTGCTGCGTGAGGTGTGTCGCGAGTACGACTATGTTGCGCGTATGGGTGGAGATGAGTTTGTGATCGTTGCCCCCAATATGACACCTGGCGCATTAAGCGAGAAGGCCACCCTCCTGAGCGCCCTGGCTCAACAGGCAGGTCGTAAGATATGCGGAAAGAATCTTTTGTCCCTCAGCGTGGGAACTGCCTTCTATGGGCAAGATGGGTCAGACGCAGAGAAACTCCTGGCCGAGGCTGACCGGAAGATGTATGCCGCCAAGCAGCTACACTACGAACATCCCAAACCGCTGTCCCAACACAGCGGCCAGAAATCTTATTCGACTTCCGTGAACTGATCGCCTGACGGTGCGGGCTGCCGGAACGCTGACTCCGAGCGACAAGCCGGCAGAACCGATTCTCCGGCCGCTGGCCCTGCCTCACGCGTCTGGCCGCGGCAGCCGATATGGAGCACGAGGAGGCTCGACACGCCACTTCGTGCTTGTTCGTCGCCGGCGAAAGGCCCTTCAATCAAGCAACCAACAGGGTTACGAAAGTTTGGACGAAAGACTCCAGGTCGTTGTTGCCTAAGCACTTAGCTGATATCAATCACAATGGGCTCCCACCCTTGGCCGCACTTCAATGCGCAGACTCGCCAAACACGCAATCAGAATTCTGATCGTATGGCTGCTCGGGGGTTTTCTCGGGGCCACTCTCGTCCGCCTGGCGCCCGGATTTGGCGTGGACGAGGAAGAACTGGACACCCGTCTTAGCCAGAGCAGCATTCGGGCGCTGCAACAATCTCAGACGAGTCACGAGAGTCTGGGAGGTTTCTACATCCACTATTTGAGCCGAGTCCTCCACGGCGACCTGGGAACTTCGCGGACGCTGCAACAGCCGGTAGGCCGGCTTCTGGCTGAGCGGCTGCCCGAAACCCTGAAGTCAGTCGGACTTGGATTGGCACTGGGCTGGACACTGGGCTTGGCGCTGGCCATCGTCGTCGTAGGGGCGCGGAGCTGGTGCGTCGATCTGCTCGCCAGCCTGCTGGCAGGCACTCTGCTCTGCATGCCTGCCGCGGTGCTGGCCATTCTGTTCGTGGTCGCGCAGGCGCCTGCGAGGCTGGTTCTGGGCCTGATCATCTTCCCCAAGATTTTTCGTTACGCGCGCAGTCTTCTGGCGCGCTGCGCAGCCCTGCCCCATGTGCTGACGGCAAGAGCAAAAGGGCTCAGCGGCCTGCGAGTGCTGTTGTGGCACATCCTGCCGGTCGCCTCGCCGCAGCTGCTGGCACTGGCCGGCGTATCTGTAAGCCTGGCGTTCGCGGCGGCGATCCCCGTAGAGGCCCTGTGTGATCTGCCCGGCATTGGCCAACTCGCCTGGAAAGCCGCGCTGGGAAGGGATCTTGAGCTTCTGGTGAACCTGACCATGATGGTCACCGTGGTGGCCTTGCTGGCTAATTCTGCCTCCGATCTGCTGGGACACTCCCTGGGCGCTGGTGAATCATGAGGTGGGCCCGCATGGGAGCAATCCTGTTCCTGATTTCAGTCTCGGCAGTATGTCTGCTCGCCGATTTCGTTGCTCCCGCGTCTTATGCGCACCAGTTCCGCGATGCGCCTGAAGCGGCGCCCTCCCGCCAGCATCTTCTCGGCACCGACGACCTGGGGCGAGACCGCTTTTCGCGGCTGCTTTATGGCACGCGCGTGTCCCTTCTGTTAGCGCCCGCGGCCGCGCTGCTTTCCTGCCTGCTTGCTGCCCTGATTGGGGGCACTGCAGGTTTTGTTGGCGGCTGGTGGGAACGCTGCGTGATGGCGGCCACCGACTTGTTCCTTTCCTTGCCCTGGCTGTTCCTGCTCATCACGGTGCGAGCCCTGTTGCCCCTGAACGTTGCGCCGCTCACCTCTGTGCTCATTACTTTTGCGTTGCTGGGTTGCCTGGGTTGGGCGGCAGCGGCGCGGGTAGTCTGCGCCGATACCCACACTATCAACGGCTCCGATTTCATCCTGCTGGCTCGTGCTTCGGGAAATGGTAATTTCCGCCTTTGGTGGCGTCACATCGTTCCCAACCTGAAACCAGTGCTGTGCGCTCAGTTTTGGATCTCCATCCCCGTATTCATCCTGACCGAAGCCAATCTGGGGATTCTAGGTCTGGGTGTGGCGGAACCGCTCCCCTCCTGGGGCAGCCTCCTGCGTGAACTGGAAAGTTTCTCGACCTTCTCCGCCCAGCCCTGGCAGTTCGTGCCTCTGGTTCTCTTCGTCGTCGTGGTCGGCTGCTTTCACCTTGCTTTGCAAAAACAGGAGCTATCGGCATGAGACAACGCCTGCATGGTTTCGTTCTCTTGCTTTTCCTCATACTGACGGCCGCGGTCATGAGCGCTCAATCCGCCGGCCAGTTGCGGTTCTGCCTGCGCTCGGAACCGAAGACCTTCAATCCGGTGCTCATGGCTGATGACGCCTCTGAGACGGTTCGCTACCTGACCGGCGGCGTACTGATGCGCTTGAACCGCCTTACCCAGGAACTGGAGCCTGAACTGGCCACGTCGTGGAAGGTCAGCGACAACGGCAAGACCATCAGCTTCAAGCTGCGCCAGGACTTGCGTTTCTCGGACGGGACTCCTTTCTCGGCGGAAGACGTTGCCTTCACCATGCAGCAGTTGATGGATCCTGGGTTGCACTCGCCTACAGGAGACTCATTCCGGTCCGGCGAAGGCAAAGTGGTCACTCAGATTGCGGGAAAGAACCACATTAGCGTCACCTTTCCTGCGCCCGTCGTCGGCCTGGACAAGCTGTTTGACCAGGTGGCGATCATGTCGAAGTCTTCCCCGCAGAAGGAAATGGCCGTCCTCGGTCCTTATTACGTAGCAGAAAACAAAGCTGGCTCGTACCTGATGCTGAAGCGCAACCCCAACTACTGGAAGCACGATGCCGCCGGCCGTCCCTTGCCCTATCTCGACTCCGTGCGGCTCGATGTCCAACAGAACCGTGACATCGAGATGCTCCGCCTGGTCCGCGGAGAGATTGACTTCATTAACTCGCTGGACGCCGAGTACTTCGACAAGCTGACGGCGCAGGCCCCGAACATGGCCTACGATGCCGGCGTGTCGCTCGACTCCGAGCAGATTTGGTTCAACCAGGTAGCGGCTTCTCCCTTGCCGGCCTACAAGAAGGCTTGGTTCACTTCCACGAATTTCCGGCGAGCCGTTTCAGAATCGATTAATCGGGAAGATCTGGTGAAAATCGTTTTTCGCGGCCACGCCCGGCCGGCAATAAGCTGGGTGTCTCCCGCGAACAAGTTCTGGTTCAATGCCAGGCTGCAACCGCATCCCCTTGACCAGAAGTCTGCCCTGCAATTGCTGGCACAGGAAGGATTCCACCTGCAGAACGGCGCACTGCGCGACCGTGACGGTCACCTGGTTGAGTTCTCGGTCATCACCAATGCCGGCAACAAATCCCGTGAACGTATGGCGACCATGATCCAGCAGGATCTTGCTGACCTCGGCATCCGGTTGAACGTGGTTACGCTCGACTTTCCCTCGCTCATCGAGCGCATTACCCGCACCTTCGACTACGAGGCCTGCCTGCTGGGCCTGGTCAACAACGATCTGGATCCAAATTCACAAATGAACGTGTGGCTCAGTTCGGCCGAGAATCACCAGTGGAACCCCAATCAGAAGACTCCGGCAACTGCCTGGGAGGCAGAGATTGATCGGTTGATGCGCGCCCAGGCATCGACCCTCGATCTCAAAAAGCGGAAAGCGGCCATTGACAGGGTGCAAGAGATCGTCTGGCAGCAGGAACCCTTCATCTACCTGGTAAACAAGAATGCGATGTCGGCGGTGTCCACCGCCCTGCATAACGCGCACCCGGTGGTCCTGCGGCCCCAGGTGTTTTGGAACATTGACCAGCTCTCGCTCGGCACCGAGGTTGCCAAGAACCGGTGACGGACGCGCATCCACTCCTGTCCGTTCGGCTCTCGGTCGCATATCGGGGAAAGCCCGGAGTCCTGCGACACCTTTCCCTCGAGGTGCGCCGCGGGGAGATTCTCGGGCTGGTTGGGCAAAGCGGTTGCGGCAAGAGCACGCTGGCGCTGGCCATCCTTAAGCTTCTTCACCTCAAGCAGGGAAAGGCCGAGGGTTCGGTCCTGCTCAACGGCCGTGACCTCATGCCCCTGAGAGAGCGGGAAATGCGTTCGCTCCGCGGCAAGGAGATCGCTTTGGTGCTGCAAAGTCCGATTTCGTCGCTGAATCCGGCGCTGAAGATCGGAACGCAGCTGGAGGAAGCCTGGAAGGCTCACCGGCGCTCCACCCACGATGAGCGCACCCACGCCTTGCTCGAGGCGCTGGAGAACGTATGCCTTCCGCCCAATGAACAATTCCTGCGCCAATACCCGGCGCAGCTCAGCGTCGGCCAGGCGCAGCGGGTGCTGATTGCCATGGCCGTACTGCATCGTCCGGCGCTGCTGATTGCCGACGAACCCACCAGCGCCCTCGACATCATCACTCAGTCAGAAATCCTGCACCTGTTTTCCGGGCTCAGTCGCAAGCTGGGCATGAGCATCTTGTATATCTCCCATGATTTGCTTTCGGTTGCCACCATCAGCGATCGCGTGGCGGTCATGGAGCAGGGAGAAATTGTGGAGTGCCGCACAACCGCGGAACTCTTCACCGACCCCGGTCACCCTTATACCCGCAAGCTCATCTCCGCCTTGCCGGTGGCTCCACGCTTCGCCGCTGCCACGGCAGGCAGCTGAGTATCCGAGCGGCTTGGCGCGGTGCGCACTCCGGTTGACACAACCCTCCACAACGCGATCGCCTGCGAAGGCGTTAATTACTCATCGTCGGTTTTGATTCGCAACGGGATTGCGCCTTTGCAGGTGTGGCCGAGCCAACCGGCGCAATTCGCCTAAGATCAATGGAATCAGCTTGTCAGCGGCGTCGGAGTTGCGGCCCGAACCTGCCGCAGAAGCAGGGTGACTTCGCCGACGTCCCCATCCTGCATGAGGTGCGTCACTCATTACCACAACAAAGTTTTTCCCCCGCAATTGACATCGCAAATAAGATGAACATCCCGCTTTGAATGCACCGCCCGCAAGCATGAGCGGCATCTGGCAGTGAAAGGAACGAAAACTATGATCCTCGAAATGTCCACTGAGACGTACACGCTCATACACGTGGTGATCAGCCTGGGTGGGATCGCCTCAGGATTTGTGGTGCTGTGGGGAATGCTGGGCAGCAGGCGGCTCGACGGCTGGAACGCGTTGTTCCTGGTGACTACGGTGGCGACCAGCATGTCTGGGTTCGGATTCCCGTTCGATCATCTTTTGCCTTCGCACAGAGTCGGCATCCTGTCCCTGGCGGTGCTGGCGCTCGCGATCGTGGCACGCTATCCCTTGCACCTGATGGGACCGTGGCGCTGGATCTACGTGGTTACAGCGATGATCGCGCAGTATTTCAACGTTTTCGTGCTGGTGGTGCAATCCTTTGAGAAGGTGCCGGTGTTGAGAGCGATCGCACCCACGCAATCCGAGCCGCCGTTCGCCATCGCGCAGGGGATTGTTCTGGTTCTGTTCATTTTGGCGATCATTCTTGCCGTCAGGAAGTTCCGCCCGGAGCCGTCAGGAGCGGTTTAGCACCGGAGCGGCTGGCGCCCTGCCCAGAAAGACAAACCAAACACGGAATCGCAGTGGCGTCCCGGTTCAGCTTCTATGGCCGGATCTCCAGCTCTGCCGGTGTGCCCTGGGCTGAATCCGGGCTGATCCAGATCGTGACTTTCGCGGGCTCGACGGCGAACTGATTGTCGTCATTCCACAGCGCAAAGGCTTCCGGTCCCACATCGAAAGTCACTTTTTTCGTCTCGCCGGGAGCGAGCGGGATGCGCTGGAATCCCTTGAGGGCGCGCACCGGCTGGGCGACGCTGGTACCCTGCAAGCGGACGTAGAGCTGAACCAGCTCTTCGCCGGCGCGCGATCCTGTATTCGTAACCTCGGCGCTGGCGCTCAGAACACTGGTTGCGGTTTTTCCCGCCAGGGAAGCGTTGAGCGCGGCGGCGCTCAGCCTTCCATTGAGCTGGGTCGCGCCGTAGCGGAACGTGGTGTAGGTAAGGCCATACCCGAACGGAAACTGCGGGCTGTTTTGCTCGTCGATGTAGCGGGACACGTATTTCTCATCACCATTCGATGGGGGCCGCGTGAGATCGTACTCGTCGGCCGGACGTCCGGTGTTGAGGGCGTTGTAGTAGAGCGGTTCCTGTCCGACAGCGCGCGGCCAGCTTACGACCAGCCTTCCGGTGGGAGCGGATTCGCCGTAAAGCGTGCGGACGAGCGCCGGGCCCGCCTGAAGGCCAGGGAACCACGCTGCCAGAACCGCGGGCACGTGCTCGAAAGCCCAGGGCAAGGTGAGGGGACGTCCGCTGAACAGAATCAGAACGACGGGTTTGCCGGTGGCAACCACTCTCTCCAGCAATTCCTGCTGGCGACCGGGCAATCCAAGTTGGGTGCGAGATGCGGCCTCGCCGGTCATGTTGCCCGCATCCTCACCGAGAGCCAGGAGGACAACCTCAGCTTTCCCCGCCGTGGCTACGGCGGCGGCGATATCGTCGTCGGACCCGCCGGCAGGGCCCACGCCCTTCGAATAAAGCAGATGCTGTTCGCCTATGCGCTGAGCCAATTCGCTGCGCAACGCGACCGCGTCTTGACCACGGCCGAGGCCGGCCCAGGATCCCAGCATGTTGGCTGCATCGTCCGCCAGCGGCCCGATGAGCGCGATGGGCCCCGCCTCTTGGGAAAGCGGCAGGAGGGGTGAGCCGTTGGCGGCCGGCGAATTTTTCAGCAGCACAAATGACCGTTCGGCGGAAGCACGCGCGAGCGCGACACTATCCGGCCGTAACATGGCATCCGCTTCCCGGGCCTCGTCGGCGTAGGGATGCTCGAACAGCCCCAGGGCGAACTTCACGCGCAACACGCGGCGCACAGCTTCATCGAGCCTGGCTTGCGGAACCTGGCCGGAGCGCACCAGCTCTGCCAGGTGGTCGTGATAGAGGCTGCTGACCATATCCATGTCAACGCCGGCCAGAAAGCCCTTGCGCGCGGCGGTGGCGGAATCGTTGGCGATGCCGTGAGCCACGAGCTCGCCTACCGAGGTCCAGTCGCTGTCCACGACGCCGCGAAATCCCCATTCCTTACGCAGGACCTGCGTGAGCGTGAAGGGGTTGGCGGACGCGGGCACGCCATTGATGGCGTTGAACGCGCTCATGATAGTGGCGGTTCCGGCGTTCACCGCGGCATGAAACGGGGGCAGATAGAACTGCCGCAGGGCGTGCTCGGAGACTTCCGTGCTGTTGTAGTCGCGTCCTCCTTCGGCCGCGCCGTAGCCCACATAGTGCTTGGCGCAGGCGGCAATGCTGTCGGGCGCATCAAGGCGCTGACCCTGATAGCCACGCACGTAGGCGGCGGCCATGATCGATCCGAGAAATGGATCCTCGCCTGCGCCTTCGGTGATGCGTCCCCAGCGGGCGTCGCGCGCGATATCGACCATGGGAGAGAAGGTCCAGCGAATACCCGTTGCCGAGGCCTCCTGCGCTGCCACACGCGCTGCCTTTTCAGCCACAGATGGATCCCAGGTCGAGGCAAGAGCCAAGGGAATGGGAAATTCCGTGCGGAAGCCGTGGATGACGTCCAGGCCGAAAATGATGGGGATGTGCAGGCGTGACTTCTCCACCGCAACCCGCTGATAAGCGTTCGTTTCCCTGGCCGTGGAGATGTTGAACAGAGCGCCAATCTGCCCCGTGGCGATCATGTCGTTGTAATCGGAGCGGCCGGTGCCGGGGCCGGTGGCCTGGCCGGCTGAATACTGCACCAGTTGGCCAACTTTTTCCTCGAGCGTCATCTTGCGCAGAAGCGCTTCCACTTTGGCGTCGAGCTTGGGGTCATTAATGCCTGTGGGCGCCGGCGCCAGCGGTACACGTCCGCCGGTCTGGGCGGCTGCAGGAAGGAAGACGATAACGGTACAAAGGACGACCGCTGCGCAGAGTTTTCGCATTCGACGTGAATCACTCCATAGCTGGGATCAAAGCAACAGAAAACAGCTTACAAGCAGATGCTCGGGCAAGTCTAACCGGACAGAATTCCTTATGAATTCTCTATGAAAGCGGTTCGGCACGCAAGCCGCAGTTCCCGTCTGGCAAAGCCACATCCAGCTATTAAGCGCTAACTTTGCTAAGATCATTGGCCGAGGGGGGATTACATGTCAAATATGAAGGGACTAGAACTAGTAGTCTCGCAGTTACGAGACCAACGCACCAATCTGGCGAACCAGTTGAAGCACGTCGACCACGCCCTGGCAGTTCTGAACAAGCTGGAGAGGGGAGATTCGTCCCGTTTCCCGCTGAGAAGGCTGTCGGCTGCGGCGCGCAGGAAAATCGCCGCAGCTCAAAGGGCGCGCTGGGCGAGGTTCCGCCAGCAGAAGAAAGCGGCGTAAGAGGGCGTGCGGACCCAGGAGAGCGCCCGCCGAGTGAATCCACCCGGCGGGCTTTTCCTTTGTGCGACCGTGCGTCGCCGGCGGGTTGAGAAGTAAGTCCGGGGTGTGCCTTCTCAAGTTTCGCCTTTGGGCTCCAGGGGAGGAGAGATGGCGACCTGGATCATGTTGTGGCGGATCGCGTAGAGCACCAATCCGCCCACAGAGTGCAGGTTGAGTTTGCGCATGATGTTGCTGCGATGAGTTTCGGCGGTCTTTACACTGAGGCTCAGCAGCAAGGCTACCTCTTTCGTGCTCTTGCCCTCCGCGAGAAGCTGAACAATCTCACGTTCACGCGGCGTCAAAGCCGGCGAGAGAATCGGCTGGGCTGAACCTGGGCGACTCTGTTCCAGGAATCCTTCCATCAGCCTTTCCGCAACCCTCGGAGTGAAGAAAGTCTTGTTGGCTTGCAGGGCTTCGACGGCGAAGACCAGATCGCGTGCGGCGTCAGTCTTGAGCACGAAGCCGCGTGCCCCGGCATCCAGAACGGCCCGCAGTACCTCGTCCGTGTCGGTGAAGGTCAGGACCAAGATCCGGGACTGGGGATCGCGGCGGAGGATCTGGCGGGCGGCCTCGAGGCCGTTCAGATTGGGCATGCCCACATCCAGGATGATGATGTCGGGGCTGAGCTCGCGGGCCTTGTCCACGGCCTGGCGGCCATCTTCGGCCTCACCGCAGACCTCCCATCCGGGGTGGGACTGAAGCAGCAGAACCAGTCCGCGGCGAACGACTTCATGGTCGTCGGCAACCAGGATGCGCAAGGGGTCCATGGGTCTCGGAAATCGTTGGCAGAGTTCTCGCCGGGCACTCTGTCAGGGCCGCTGGAACGGCCGTTTAAGCGTCACAGTTTACGCCGTCCCAACCATGCGCTTGCCCGGACGGGACTGTCAATACACGGAACACGGCATCAGCAGCGGACCCACGACCGGTGGACGGCGAGCCCAATACCAGGAGCACTGTAGGTCATCTACAAGATTGCCTGTATTGTGTCCAAGGAACAAACGGAGTTATGAAGAGAGTACATCAAACCGACGCGAAGCTGGGCAGGTGATCGTCGCGCAAGCACGGCACCTGCCTTTTTTGTGCGTCTTGGCTTGCTGGCGTGGGACTCCCTTAATCACCGCCGGCTTTGGCCAGGTACTCGCCAACCCTCTGCTGAAGGGCGGAATAGTCCATTCCCGTGCCCTGACGCAGGGCCAGCTCCGGTTCCATTCCGGAGCCTATATTGCGTAACAGCCTCACTACTTCGCCCATTCCATAGCGGTCGCGGAGGTATTCCGTAGCAGACAAAGATTCGGCATAAGCCACCTGGGCCTGGATATCCGAGAAGCGCACGAAAGGCTGCTCCAGGACGGCGTATGGAATCTCCTTTCGCTGCTGGAAGAGAGGAGCCAGGTGGGAAGCAAAAGCGCCGGTGGTGCGCGGCTCCAGGAGCTGCGCAAGGCCCTCATTAAGCCACGTGGGACAGCGGCCGTCGGTCAGCGAACGCAGAAACGAGTGAGTCAACTCGTGCTTGAGAATACGCTCGAGCTCCCGATTCACGGTGGAGAGGCCGCGAACCGGAATGCGCAGCTTTCCATCATTCAGGGCGCCCGCCCAGGAGGGAGCCTCGGTGATGTCCACGAACTGCTTCTGGGTATAGAGAATGACGATGATATTTTCGCCCGGCTGGTAGTTCAACTGACGAGCCAGATCGCTGTAGTGAGCCTCCATGGTAGCCAGAATCTGCTGCTGAAACTCCGGCGAAGCCGCATCCCCCTGGTAGCGAAGCGTGAAGTGGCGGCTTTCCTTGCGCCGGGCGCTTTCTTCCACCTCCATCTCGCGTTGTGCCTTGCGGAGGAGCCTTTCGATCGCAGGATCGGGAGCCAGCTCAGTCGCCCGCTTCCAGGCTGCAATGGCGTCTGCGGTGCGGTCGGCGTTGTAGCGGGCGAAGCCCAGCATCTGAAGCAGGGGTGCTGAATCGGGCTGCAGCGCAACCGCTTTTTCCAGTTCGCCTACGGCCTCGGCGTAGCGGCCCTGATTGGATAAGGCAAGAGCGTGCCACTGCAGCAGTTGGGCTTGCTCCGGCGTAGCCTGCAGAGCATGTGCAAAGCAGGTTGCAGCCCGCCCGGGCTTGCCCGCCCGGAATTCATGCACTTCCGCAAGAAGAGCACAGGACAAGGTGGTGCGGATATCGTGTTACAATTAAATCCCGGACAGGCTGCCATCGTTAAT
>CAYOZX010000030.1:0-20668 GCA_964408515.1 uncultured Acidobacteriaceae bacterium
GGGGGGAAGCCCACCGGGGGGATGGGCGTGGATTCCTGAACGGCGATCCTGGCCTCCGCAATTGGTGCCCACGATCAGAGGCGAGATAGGCACGGGCTGGCGAGCCATTCGGTTGGCATACTGCAGCAGCCCCTCCACCGCCTGCAGGCCCTTGGAAACCGTCTTGCGGCTGCCGCCCATGGTCTGCACCGTCATATTGACTACGCGCTGGTCGTAGTCGGAAATCTGGTTCTGAAAGATCGGGACAGAGCACTCCACGCAAGTCTTGCCACAACCGAGGTCGAGATAAATGGCGCCGCCCAGGTTAGGATGGCGCAGGGTGTTGGCGAGGAGCTGATTGAGCACGGTCAGTCCGGCGCCGTCGGGCATGCCGCATCCCGATTCCTGCACCACGGCCACCACCCCATCCACGTTGGGATACTTCTCGCGGGTGTAGATCTCGCGCATGGCGCGCCACGCGATCTCGCGCGCCTCCGTGGACGAGCACATCCCCGAGGTGACGATGCCCACGTAGTTCCGCGTGCCCACGCTGCCGTCGCCACGGACAAAGCCCTTGAACGTGAGGGCAGCAAGTTCAGGAATGATCCCCGCCGGCGGGTTCTCCCGGTAAGTGACTTCCAGGCGCGGGAGTTCGGGCGAGAGGTTGGACTCGTCAATGACATCTCCAGGATGCATGGCTCGCGAAGCTACGCCGAAGGGATCGCCGAGCGTGACGTAGGGTCCGCCCTGCGGAACCAGACGGATCACAAAACTCTGCCCGCGCTGCGCCCTGCGGCTCATGGTGATCACGCGGTCCTGATGGCGAAGCTGCGCGCCCAGATCAAGAAAATCGACCGCGACCACGGCTACGTTGTCGGTCTGCGGGCGGGCGACGATGGCGACATCTTCAAGGCTGCGGGGCGGCATGGGATCGGTCATGAAGGCAATCCTATTATTCTACGTCAACGGCGGCGCGATGCGGTCGGCAAGCAGGCCGGTGTTCAATTTGGCGAGGGACCGGTGGCGGCGGGCAGTGGCGGCTTCTGTCCCGGACCTTCGGCGCCGGGAGCGAGTTGATTGTGGATGTTCAGGGAGGCGGCCCGCCACTCGTTGCCGTCCCTTACCAGGACGAAGGTCGCAATCTCCCCATGGGGTGGAATTCGGGTGGCATCATCGAGCGTGACCTCACCCCAGTCAGCGTGGGCCTGCACCAGGGCAACGGTCGGGCTGAGAAATCGAATGTGTTCAATAGTGTGCTCGGGGCCGGGCTTGCCACGGTAGATGTCCTTGAAGGTCAAGGTCCAGAGGCGCTCGTTGAAGGCCCGCCCCTGCGACTGGATGCGGTGGCCGAAACGGTCGATGAGCTCGAAATCAGAAGTCTCAAGCGCGGCCAGAGCCTTGGCATCGAGACCGGTGTAGGCGGCGTTCCAGCGGACCACGAAGTGTTGGACAGCAGCCTTGTCCCCAGGCTTCATCTGGGAAGCCAACACCCCTCCCCAGAGCACGCTGGCCGCCACCGCCAATCTCACGACGCGATTTTTCGTTCTCAAAGGAATCTCCCTGAAACGCGCTGGAGGGGGTACTTATAGCACGACGGGTTGGCGGAAGGATACACCAGAGGGAAGCGCCGGACCTGCGAAAACGCGCTTGAATTGTCAGTTGTCGGCAGCGTCGTATAGCCTATAACGGTTCTCGATGCGATTTACGACAGTCATTTTGGCCGCGGTCGTCGCGTCACCTGCTTGCGCGCAAGACTCGCGCCTGGACCTTCCGGCTGCGCTCCAGACGGCGGAAGCCGACAACCTGGAACTGCGTGCCGCCCGGCAGCAACGCGCTATGGCCGTGGCCGGGTTGATCTCCGCCCGGCAAATTCCCAACCCGACGATCGGCATTGCTGTGTCGCGCGATGCGCCGCACGAAGCTGCGCTGTGGGACCAACCCATCGAGGTTGGAGGCCAGCGCGGCAAGCGCATTGCCCTGGCGAAGGAGGAACAGAAGGCCACCGAAGTTGACATCAGCGCCTTGTCACGTCAGGTTCGGCGCCGCACGCGGGAAGCTTTTTATCGGTTCCTGGCCGCGGGGGGGCAGGCGGACCAGGCGAAGGCAGCCCGCGAGCTCGCCACCCGCGTCCGTGATGTCGCACGGCAGCGCTTCGACGCGGGCGACGTAGCCCAGCTTGATGTCAATCAGGCTCAGGTCGAGCTGGAGCGCGCCTCCGCGGACCACGAGGCCAGCGTCCAGGCGCAGAAATCGGCCGATGTGCAGTTGTCAGCCCTGCTAAGCCGCCCGTTGGAGGAACATTGGGATTTGCTCGGCCGCCTGGAAACTGTTCCTACAGCCGCTGCCCTCCCTGCCTTGAACAACGAGGCCTTGCGCTTCAATGCCGAGGTGCAACGCACAACCCAGGAGGTCGAAGTCGAGCAGCGGCGTCTGGCTGTGGTGAAGTCGCAGCGTGTTCCGAATCTCGACCTTCAATTGGGCGCCGATCTGAACGCGCCACGCGATTATGATGTTGGACCGCGCGCCCAGCTGGGGATCACTCTGCCGCTGTTTTATCACGGTCAGGGAGAGGTGGCGCTGTCGTCGGCGCGGCTAGCCTTTCTTCAGTTAACTCTGAGCGCGCAGAAGACCAACGCTTCGGCCCAGCTGGCAGCAGCGTACTATGACTATGTGGCCAAAGCGCATCTGGCGGACCGGTACGGCCAGGAGATTGTCCCCCAGACGACGCAGCTTCAAGCGATGGCCGAAGACAGCTATCGCTCGGGCAAGAGTAACCTGCTGACGCTGATTGATGCCGAGCGCAGGCTGAACGAGACGCGGCGAGCGTATCTGGAAGCTCTCCTGGGGGCCCACGATTCTTTTGCGGCACTGGAGGAAGTGGTTGGCACCTCCCTCGACTAGCAACCGCGCCCGTGGCACGTGGACCCGGCTGCTGGCGCTGTGTGCCTGGTGCGCAGTGGCACCCGCGTGTGGCCGAAGCGCAGGCGATGCCGCCAAAGCGGCAGTGGCCGACGTCACCGCCACCACGGTGCAACGCGCATCCCTCAACCAGGACCTGCTGGTGAGCGGTAATCTGGCGGCGCTGCCCAATCGCGCCGCCAAGATCGCAGCCCTGCTCCCTGGCCGGCTCCAGACCGTGTTGGTCACTGAAGGCGACCGGGTGGCGCAGGGCCAAGTCCTGGCACGGCTGGATCCTGCCTCCTACGCCGATCAGTTACGACAGGCTGAGGCAGCGGTCGCCCAGGCTCGCGCCAACCTGGCCAATGCGAAAGTGTCGGCGGACAGGAACGAGGGTCTGCTGGCGCGAGGCATCGCTGCCCGCAAGGAGGTGGAAGATTCTCGTACCCAGGTTTCCGTCGATGAGGCGGCGCTGCAGCAGGCACAAGCCGCCGAATCCGCAGCCCGTACCCAGTTCGAACGCACAGTCATTCGCGCCCCTTTCGCCGGATCCGTCATCCATCGCTTTCTGGGCGTCGGAGAGCAGGTGGACGGCAGCGGGAACCAGCCGATTGTGGAAGTGGCCAACACCGAAACCCTGGAATTGCTGGGAACCGTGCCCGCCTCGCGTCTTCCGGAAGTGCGCGCGGGAGAAGATTTCACTTTTCGGACCGACTCTGTGCCGGGAGCCAGTCTCAAGGCGCGGATTATTGCTGTTCTCCCGGCGGTAGACCCCGTGACCAACAATGGCACGGTTCGCATCCAGGTAAACAATCGAAACCACGCGCTAAAGTTGGGAACATTTGTCACGGTGGAACTCCCTCTCCGGCAGCGGATCCAGCGACTGATCCTGCCCCGCCAGGCAGTCTATCCGGATGAGTCGGGGCAGCCTCGTGTGTACAGGATTTCCGGGGATGAGGCGCAGTCTGTGACCGTGCAGCTGGGTATTCAGACCAAAGACCAGGTGGAGATACTCTCCGGGGTGCAGCCGGGCGACCGGGTTATCCTGAGCGGTGGCTATGGCCTTCCTGACAAGGCGAAAGTGCGCGTCGTACCATGAATCTGGTCCGGTTTTGCCGCCGCAACAGCCGCGCCGTGTTCCTGCTCACCGGAGCACTCACCCTGGCAGGACTAGTCTCGCTGTTCCAGCTTCCCAGCAATATCTACCCGGAACTGGCGTTTCCCCGGGTTGTGATTCTGGTTCATGCCGGCGACCTCTCTCCCGACACCACTCTGCTGACCGTGACTCGTCCCATCGAAGAGCAGGTCAGCACCGTCCTGGGCGTGCGGCGCGTACGCTCGCGCACCATCCGCGGCGCGGCTGAAATTTCCGTTCTCTTCCGCCCGGGCACCGACATGCAACAGGCCCTGCAACTGGTGCAGGCGCGGGTCAGCGAAGTGCGGGCGTCTCTGCCGGCCGATGCCGAACTCGAGGTGGAACGGCTGACGCCCACCGTTTTCCCCATCCTCAGTCTGATCCTGAATGGCAACGTGCCTGACGCCGACTTGCGGGACTTCGCTATCTACAACCTGCGGCCCCTGTTCAGCCGGGTCCCGGGGGTGGCACGGGTCGACGTTGACGCCAGCGATGTCCGCGAGATTTCTGTGGTCATCGATCCTCAAAAGGCGCTCGCCCACCGGCTCAGCCTGCCGGACATTGCCGAACGACTGCGAGCGACCAACAACATTGCCAGCGTGGGACGGCTGGACCGCACGTATCAGCAGTTTCTGGTCCTTACCAATTCTCAGTACAAGACACCCGAGGATGTTGGAAACACCGTGGTGGGCTTCGATCCGCAGAGCCCGGTGCGATTGCGGGACATCGCCAGCATCGGAGAAGGCATCGCCGACCGCCGTACTCTGGTGACCGGAAACGGCCGTCCGGCAGCGATTATCAACATCACTCGCCAGATCGGTGGAAACATCCTCAACGTCGCCGAGCAGGTGAAAGATCTGGCGTTGCACGCCCGCAATGTCATCCCGGCGAGCCTCCATCTGTCGGTGGTTTACGACTTGGCCGAGTTCGTGCAGGAATCTGTCGCCAGTGTGCGCGATGCCATCTTGCTGGGCGGCCTGTTCGCGATCGTCATTCTGTACCTGTTCCTGCATCATCTCCGCGTGACCATCGTCGCGGCCGCAAGCCTGCCGCTCACCGTGGCAGGGACATTCTTCTTCCTCAAGATATTGGGCGGCACGCTCAACCTGATGTCGCTGGGAGGACTGGCCATCGCCATTGGCCTGGTGATCGACGATTCAGTCGTGGTGGTGGAGAACATTTACCGGCATCTGGGCACGGGCGAGAACATCGACACTGCAGCCGATCTGGGCACCCGTGAACTGGTGGGGCCGGTTGTAGGATCGACCCTGACAACGGTCGTGGTATTTCTACCGCTGGGACTGCTGACCGGCGTGGTTGGCGAGTTCTTCTCCGCTCTGTCCCTGACCCTGGTCGCCTCCGTGTTGCTGTCCCTCGTTTACTCCCTGGCCCTCATTCCCTTGCTCGCCGAATATCTGCTGGCCAGGGAGCAGTTCCGGCAGTCTTCGTCGCGTTTCATGGAGCCCGTGAACCAGCTCTACGAACGCGGAGTCCGCTGGGCGATCTCGCACAAGCCCCTGATCGGACTCGCGGCCGTTTCGCTGATCGTGCCGGCCGTCCTGGTCTATTTCAAGTTGAGCACCGGCTTCCTGCCGGAGATGGACGAGGGCGGCTTTGTGGTTGACTACCTCACGCCGCCGGGAACTTCCCTGTCGGAAACCGATGCGCTCGTCCGCAGGATGGAAATGAAGGTGGCGCAACTTCCGGAACAGTCCGCTTTCGTTCGCCGCACCGGAACGGAACTGGGCCTCTTCGTGACCGAGCAGAACAAGGGGGAGATTCTGGTGAAGCTGAAGCCCCGTTCGGAGCGCGGACGGGGCGCCGAGGATGTCATGGAGGACTTACGCACGCAGATCGCGACCGGCATCGCCGGGGTGGAAGTGGAGTTCATCCAGATTCTGCAAGACATTCTCGGCGATCTGGAGGGCTCGCCCGAGCCGGTTGAGATCAAGATCTTCGGCAACAGCAGCGACGAACTGGTCCGCATTGCCGATCAGCTGGGCCCGCGCATCGCGAAGATACCGGGCATGGTTGATTTTAAAGGTCCGCGCACGGGGAATCCTGAGTTGTTGATCGACATCGACCCCGCACTGGCGGCCCACGTGGGCATGACCGTAGATCAGGTTTCGCAGCAGGTCAAGGATGGGCTCCTGGGGGAAAGGTCCACTGAGCTGCGCCGCTCCGATCGCCTCATCCCCATCCGCATCCGCTATCCGGACGACTTCCGCTATCAGGAGCAGAACATTCGACAGTTTCCCATCATTACACCCAATCGGCAGGTGGTCCGGCTGGAATCTCTGGGGGCCATCACGACCAGCCGCGGACAGAATGTGCTGCTGCGTGAAAATCAGCGCCTGATGGTCACCCTGACCGCGCGCCTGGAGAATCGCGATCTGGGCAGCGTAATCGGCGACGTGCAGAAGATCCTCGCTTCCGCCAAACTACCCGTGGGCTACACCTACGAAATCGGCGGGCAGTATGAGAGCCAGCAGAGCTCGTTCCGCGACCTTCTGTTCGTGCTGGGTCTGGCTCTGGCCGCAGTCTTTACCGTGCTGGTGATCCAGTTCCGCGCGTTTTTGCCCGCTCTCATCATCATCTCCGCAGCTCCACTCTCCCTGATCGGCGTATTCTTCCTTCTGCTCATCACGGGTACGCCTCTGAATGTTTCTTCCTTCATGGGAATCATTCTGATGGTGGGGCTGGTGGTGAAGAACGGCATCATCCTGTTTGAATACTTCGAGCGCGCTCAGGGAGAGCTCGCCGTGGAGGATGCATTAGTCAGGGCAGGCCGGATCCGTCTCCGCCCCATCCTGATGACCACGCTGTGCACGCTGTTTGGCCTTCTGCCCCTGGCCCTGGGCATCGGCTCTGGCGCCGAGCTTCAAAAGCCCCTGGCGATCGCCGTAATCGGCGGCCTGACTATCTCCATGCTGGTGACTCTGGTGATCATGCCGGTAGCCTACGCGGCGGTAAGCGGCAGAAAGTAGCGACGCTCCGTATCGAGGGAGCCCCAGCCTGGCCTTGGATGGCGCGGGCATTGCCGACAAGCGGGGGATGCATGCCCTGTCAAGCGGGGTGACCGCTCCTACTGAATCAACGCTCCGTTGCCGCCTTCCTCCTCCGGCGGGATCACCACAGCGGCGGCCACTCGATCGCCCGGCTCGAGATGCAGCAGGCGCACGCCCTGCGCGGCGCGGCCCGATTCGCGAATCGTGGTCGAGTCCATGCGGATGATCTTGCCGTATTGGCTGATCAGCATGACTTCGGATTTCTCTGTCACCTGCGCGATGCCCACCACTTTTCCGTTGCGCTCGGTGGTCTTCACGTTGATAACACCCGAGCCGCCGCGTCCCTGCAGGCGGTATTCGTCCGCGGGAGTGCGTTTGCCGTAGCCGTTTTCGGTGACAGAGAGAATCAGCGACCCTTTCAAGGGCAGCGTTTCGTCGGTCGCGGTGCCTTCGGCCACGCCGGCCTCGGCGGCGGCTTTGGCCGCGTCCGCTTCGGCTTTCTTGATGTCCTTCGGGGTAGTCGCCATGCCGACCACGTAGTCGCCCTTCTCCATGCGGATGCCCCAGACGCCATACGCCTGGCGGCCCATGGGGCGCACATCTTCTTCGTCGAAGCGGATGGCCTGACCTTCGTGCGTGGCCAGGAAAATGATCTGCTGACCGTCGGTGATGGTGGCCGCGACCAGTTCATCGCCCTGCTCGATGCTGATGGCGTAAATGCCGTTCGCGCGCACGTGGGAGAAGTCTTTCAGCTCGGTCTTTTTCACCAGGCCGTTGCGCGTGGCGAACAGGACATACTTGCTCTCCTCTTCCAGATTGCGGACGGCCAGCATGGTGCGTACGGTTTCTCCCGGCTGCAGTCCCACCAGGTTGCCAACGTGCTTGCCCTTGCCGGCAGCGCTGACGTCGGGGATCTCATACACTTTGAGCCAGTAAACGCGTCCGGTGTTGGTGAAAATCAGAATGTAAGCGTGGGTCGAGGCAATGAAGAGATTCTCGACAAAGTCCTCGTCGCGTGTCTTCATGCCGGTGCGGCCGGTGCCTCCGCGACGCTGCATGCGGTAGGTGGAAACCGGTGTGCGCTTGAAGTAGCCACCGTGACTCACAGTGACGGCGACCTGCTCGTCGGCGATGAGGTCTTCCAGTACGATTTCCGCAGCTTCCTCTTCGATTTTGGTGCGGCGCTCGTCGCCGTACATCTTCCTGATTTCTTCCAGCTCTTTGATGATCACACCGCGCAATTTCTTCTCCGAGGCGAGAATACTCTCGTACTCTTCAATGCGTCCGCGGGTTTCCTTCAGCTCGTTGCTGATTTCATCAATCGAGAGCCGGGTGAGGCGGTGCAACTGCAGCTCGAGGATGGCGTCGGCTTGCTTGGCAGTGAACGGCTTTTCCGGACTGAGCTTGGGGGCGCGCCCGGTGGTGTTGATGTCGATCTTTTTGCCGCCGAAGTAGGCGACCAGGTTGTCTCGCGCATCGGCGCGGTTGGCGCTGCCGCGAACGATGGTGATGACGTTGTCGAGATGGTCGAGCGCGGTCAGGTAGCCTTCCAGGATGTGCTCGCGTTCGCGGGCCTTGGCCAGCAGATAGGCGGTGCGGCGCCGCGCCACGTCCACGCGGTGCTCAATGAAGTACTGGATGGCCGGGACCAGGCCCATCTCCTTCGGTTGGCCATGCACGATGGCCAGCAGGATCATGCTGAAGCTCTCCTGCATCTGGGTGTGCTTGAAGAGCTGGTTCAGCACCAGTTGCGGCTCGCCTCCGCGTTTGAGCTCCACCACGATGCGCATGCCGTCGCGGTCGCTTTCGTCGCGAATGTCGGAGATTTCGTCAATCGTCTTGTTGTTGACCAGCTCTGCAATCCGCTCCACTAAGCGCGCCTTGTTCACCTGAAAGGGAATTTCGGTGATGATAATGGCCTGGCGTTCTTTGGTGATGTTTTCGATGGCGGCCTTGGCGCGCATCACGAAGCGGCCGCGCCCGTTCTTGTAGGCGTCGAGAATGCCGGCTTTTCCGTGAATGATGCCGGCGGTGGGGAAGTCCGGCCCTTGCACGAACTTCAAAATCTCAGGGAGCTGAGCCCCGGGATTGTTTATGAGCGTGATCGTGGCGTCCACGATTTCCGTCAGGTTGTGCGGCGGGATGTTCGTCGCCATACCCACGGCGATACCATTGGCCCCATTGATCAGAAGATTGGGAATGCGGCTGGGAAGAACAGTCGGTTCCACCGTGACTTCATCGAAGTTAGGAACGAAGTCGACCGCTTCTTTGTCGATATCAACCAGCATCTCTTCGGCGATGCGGGTCATGCGGCACTCGGTGTAGCGGTAAGCCGCCGGCGGGTCGCCATCAACCGAACCAAAATTTCCCTGGCCGTCGATGAGCGGATAGCGCATGCTCCAGGGCTGCGCCAGGCGCACCAGGGCGTCGTACACTGCGCCGTCACCGTGGGGATGATATTTCTTCAGCAGTTCACCGACCACGCCGGCGCACTTGGAGTGCTTGCGGTTGTGCAGCAGACCCATATCGTGCATGGCATAGAGAATGCGGCGATGTACGGGCTTCAGCCCGTCGCGCACATCGGGCAGGGCGCGGCCGATGATCACCGACATCGAATAGTCGAGATACGATCGCCGCATCTCCTCTTCGATGTTGACCGGCTGAATGTTCAGGGCGCCAGGACCACCGTCGCCCGGCGGAGGCGTAAGGGGCAATTCCGGATTCTGATCGTCAGGCATGGGAGGCTTTCAGCTCCTGGCTGCGGACCGTGGATTTCCTGTAAATATCTGCAATCTAAGGGAGTTACAGTATTCTCGACCTTGAATGATTATATCATGCACAAGGGCTGTTATCGGGCGGACTGCGGTGTGCTTAATGTGACAGATTCGGTAACCCGGGGGATCATCCTCAATCGAAGCCAAGGGGGGGTCAATGGAGACGCTGAAGGGCAGGATGGCGCTGGTGACGGGAGGCAGCCGGGGCATCGGCGCCGCGATTTCGCTCGCCCTGGCCCGGACCGGGTGCGACGTTGCCGTGAACTTCCGCTCTCGCGCGGAAGAGGCCCAGCAAGTTTGCGGCGAGATTTGCCGGCTGGGCCGCCGCGCTATCGCGTTTCGCGCCGATGTCTCCCAATCGGATGAAGTCCGGGAGATGGTCTCGGGAATCGCGCGGGAGCTGGGCAGGGTCGACATCCTGGTGAACAATGCCGGAATCACGCGCCCGCAAAACCTGGAAGAAATTACGGAGGCGGACTGGGATGAGCTGATCGAGGTGAATCTGAAGTCGGCCTTCCTGGTCACTCAGGCCCTGTTGCCCGCCATGCGCGCGCAACGCTGGGGACGCATCATCAACATTTCTTCCGTGGCAGCGCAGACCGGAGGCCTGGTGGGCCCACACTATGCCGCGTCCAAGGCGGGCATGCTTGGACTGACGCATTCCTACGCCACCCTGCTGGCGAAGGAGGGGATTACGTGCAATGCCATCTGCCCGGCGTTGATCGAAACCGACATGGTACGCGCCAACCCGCGTGCGAGACCGGATGTCATTCCCGTCGGGCGCTTTGGCACTCCCGAGGAGGTGGCCACGGCGGTCCTGATGCTGGCAGAAAACGCCTATATCACTGGCCAGACCGTCAACTTGAATGGCGGCTGGTATATGAGTTGAGCGGGCCGAGTGTCCACACTCCGGACATCGGCCCTGAGAGACCGCAGCCAAATTACTGCTTCCCTGGAGGAAAATCATGCAGACCGCTGAATCGCGCCGCGTCGCCGGTATTCTGCTGGTCGTATTTCCGACGGTTGTGTACGGCGGCTTTTCTCTGTTGATGTTTCTGGTCGATCCCGCCTCGGGATACATGGCCAATCCCCTGCGGCAAAACCTGTTTCGTGCCGGACACGCCCATGCCGGAGTGCTGCTGGTGCTGTCGTTGGTGGCCCTTCGCTACGTGGATGAGGCACGGTTGTCGGAGAAATGGAAGCGCTACGTCCGCGCGTCGATTCCCTCCACGGCCATCCTTCTGCCCGCCGCCTTTTTCTTCTCGGTGATTTCCCGGGACGCTACCCGACCAAACGGCTTCTTCTATCTGGCCTATGCGGGCGCGGTCGTGCTGGCGGCGGGACTGCTGGCTCTGGGCGTCGGGCTGCTCCGGAATGCGCGGGCGGAGTGATGAAGGAATCTGTGCGCCCTACGGCCGCATCACTACTTCGTTGGGGCCGGCGGGCAGAGCGAATTTGACCCCGCGCTCCTGGTTGAGTTTCAGCGTTGCCGGGACGTCGAGCTCTGCAATCTGAATCTTTTTTGTCCAGGATCCGCTGCTCCAATAGTCGGCCTTGGAATAAATGGCTCCGCTCATGATGGTATAGCTGCTGATCTCTTCCCTGCGCCCGTCGCGAAACACCAGGACGGCGGGAGGTTGTTCGCGGGGCGCAGGCGGAGCGGCCTTCCTGCCCGCCGAGGCGCGGCGTGGCGAAACAGTTCTTTCCGCGTAGTCGGGGCCAGATGGTGTGTCCTGTGGCGCTTTCTGAGACAGTGTCATACGCACAAAGCGATCGCCCTGCCACTCAATCAGCAACGGTTCGATCGGAGGAGCGGGCGGTGTCTGCGGTGGAGCCGACACCGTCACCGGCTTCGCGGGCGGAGCTTCTTCCACTTCATAACCGTAATCAGAGTAGAACGGATAATAGGGAAAGAAGATCGTATTCCGGCCGAATCCATCTCCCCGGCGCGAATGCTGCAAACCAGCCGGGATTGTGCCGCGAAAGCCGGGCGCGCCCCTCATCCCGACTGATATTCCACCGCCGCCTACCGTCCCGGCGGCAATCCGCGTCTGCGACTGCAAAGGCACGCTCAGGAGAGTGGCGGCGACCAGCACGGAGATGGTTCGGACAATCATCCTACTTGACGGCTCCAGGCTTCGAGGGCAGTTGAAAATCGATGCCCCGCTCGTCATTCTGCTTCGCGGTCAGGGCCAGGTCCAAGTCAGCCAGCGGAATCTTGCGCCGCTGCCCCGGGGTCAGATCAAACAGCATATCTCCGACAACGGCGTAGTTCTGAACCTCGGTCTTATGGCCATTCTTGAAAACCAGCACGGTCAGAGGCTGCTCGGTGACGGATGTGTCATCGCGCCTGGGCGCGGATGCGACCTGCCGCTCGGGTTCTGCCGCCTCAGTCCGCCGCTCATAACCCTCGCGATAGGTTGTAGCTGGCGTGCCCGAACCGCGCCGGTCAAACAGGGTCGGACCGCCGCGGTAGTCCTCGGCCGGCTCTCTTTCCGCCTGCGGCGGAACCTCGCCTTCAGCTTCCACAGGCACAGGATAGGGAACCGCATAAGGAACATAAACCGCTCCGCCGCCGGGGAAACCGAGGCCGCGGTGATGGCGATCGCGATGGAAAAAGGGAGGATTGGGAACGGAGGGAAACAGCGGGTTGATGCAACACAGGGGTTCGTTGAAAAACGGACTCTTGCCCTGAAATCCGGCCGGACCGACCGAGGTAACACTCGGGGGCACGCCCGGTGTTGGGTTCTGTTTGCCGCCGAAATTGATGGACGTAACCGACGCCGGCACGCCGTTGATCTGGGCGTCAGCAGCAGGGGTCAGGAACAGGCCGCTGACTGCCAGCGCAAAAGCCGCTACCGTGGCTGACTTCAACCAGCCCATAACCTAATCATACTCCGTTCCCCCAAGCGTGACCCAGTTCTGTTGACCTTCCGGACCCCCTATGGATTTAGAACCTCTGACATTCCCGGAAGTTGTGTGTTCCTGTGGCGAATTGTGCCCCAAACGACGAACCCGCCTGTCGCTAAGTGCTTGAAACATTGGCGGTCGCGTTTCTATCCCAGTCCGGCGCGGGCTAGCTCCCAAAGATTCCACACGGCGTTGGCCACCAGCAGGCCCCAGACCCCCGCCAGGGCGAGCTGGCGACGCCTAGTTTCGACCAGATCAGCGGCGATTCCGGCCACGAACACAAAGAGAAACGGAATGGCCACAAACTGGAAGCCGAGCCCTGAATCATGGGGCGTGCCCACAGCCATCGACAGAAAAACGGCGGCCACAAGCAAGGACGCGGTATTGCCGAAGTAGCGCGCCCGGGGCCACACGATGTAGGTGATCACGGCGGCCGGCAGGGCGAGCACCAGCGCGGGACTGCTTTGTCCAAGTTGCGCTCCGACCTCACGCCAGGCCTGGGGCATGGTCAGCGCCGTGGGCGAAAGTGGGAGAAAAGATGCATGTTTCATCCCTTCCCAAATCGCAGCGGGACGAAAAAAGTAGGTGGCGAACAATAGCAGTTTTCCGATGGCGCATCCGACCAGCCAAATCGTGGCCGCGGCAAGGCGACGCGTGGGAGCGAGGTAGAGCATGAATCCCAGCGCGATCGGCAGAACTACCACCAGCGAGAATTGTGAGCCGACGGCGAGCGCGACAGACAACCCCAGCAGCAGAATCCGGCGCCAGTTCCACAGGATGACCTCGCGCGGAGCGTACAGCGTGTGGGCCACCGCGATGGCCGTGAAGACTGCGCCGAACGCGCCCCAGGCGGCGCCCACTTGAGGTTCCGCCCACCAGCCCAGGCTGCTCCGAATGACACCGGGAGAGAAACAGTAAAGAGCCAAGGCCACGTAGCCGCCGGTGTTTCCGAAGAGACGGCGCGCAACGTACCATAGCGAAGCGCCCAACAAGAGGCCGAAAATCAAGTACGGGGCAGCCGCCAGAGCCCGCAGCTCGCCTGCAGACATCGGGCGGGGGGAAGTCCAAAGCGCGGAAACCATGAGAAGGGGTGCGGAGGCCACCAGGTACCACAAGGGAGAATGATGCGAATCAAGACCCTCAGCCGCGCCGAGTGGGACGGCACTGCGGTCCTTCCAGATCTCTCTGCCCCGTGCGATACGCTCGATGGGGCCGGGATCGTTCCTGTGACTGTACCCTCGCTTAGGCAGCAGCCAGACACACTGCGCCAGGAACATCAGCAACAGGAGGCCCGCCAGAAGTTGCGGCCGGCCGAAGCGTTCGCGGGTGAAGAACGCGCTCATGAGCAACGGCGAGTGTTTTACCATGTCGGGGATAGCCAGCGGAACCTTGCAAGATGAAAGAACCAGAGCAACCCGCCGCCGGAGAGCCTCCGCAGGGACCAGTTGGTTCCCCCGGCCCGATTCCTTCCGACAGCGAGCGTAAGGTGTTGACATTTGCGCCCTTGGATCGGCGGATGCACAGCCTTTTCATCGGGCCGGCGGGTCTGCATCCCCTCTGGCGGCTGGCACTCTACCTGCTGATTTACAAGGCCTTGCAGCTTGGCCTGCGCTTTTTCATCTTTTCGGACTTCCCGGACGTGGCCCGGATCTGGTTGCAGACCGCCGCCGAGTTCGGCCTGGCGGTGGTGGCCTTGCTCCCCGCCTGGCTGATGGCGCGGATGGAACGCCGTCCCTTCGGCTGCTACGGGTTGCCGCTGCGCCAGGCATTCGGCGGGCTGTTCTGGAGCGGCGTACTGTGGGGACTGGTGGCGCTCAGCCTGCTCTTGCTGGCTCTGCGCCTGGCGGGAGCGTTGGAGATCGGTTCGCTGGCCCTCCACGGGGTGCGGGTTCTGAAGTTTGCCCTTTTCTGGGGCGCCTTTTTCCTGGTGGTTGGCTTTTACGAGGAGTTCCTGGTGCGCGGCTACACCCAGTTCACGCTCACCCAGATGCTTGGCTTCTGGCCCTCGGCGATGGTGCTCTCGGCCGCATTCGGCCTGCTCCATCTGGGGAATCCCGGCGAAACCTGGATCGGAATTCTCGGGGCCATCGCCATTGGCTTCTTTTTTTGCCTGACGCTGCGCCGCACCGGCAACCTGTGGTTCGCGGTCGGATTCCACGCCTCGTGGGACTGGGGCGAAAGCTACCTGTATTCGGTTCCGGACAGCGGCGGCGTGGCGCCCGGCCACCTGCTGCAGACCTCGCTCCACGGCTCGGCTTGGCTGACCGGCGGAACCGTCGGCCCGGAAGGCAGCGTTTTCCTGTACCTGCTGCTGGCCGTGCTGTGGGTGGTGTTTAACCGGGTGTATCCGGCGGTGAGATATCCGCAAGAAAACACGAAGGGCCCGGATCGATCAAAAGATCCGGGCCTGAAGACGCCGAAGGACATTGCCGGCTACCAGGAATAATGCACGGTATAGGTCACCACCTGCTCGCCGTCGGGCGCGACGCTGACGGGGAATTCTACGGTCTGGGCGTCCATCTTGTGGGACTCGTGCGACTGCTCCATCAGCTTCCAGTTGGTCCAGCGGTAGAGGTGCTCGACCACGCGCACGCTCACGGCCTCTTTCTTGTGGTTCCGCACCCGGATCTCGAATGACTCCTCCATCCAGTTGTGCGCCGAGTCCACGCGGATGTTCGTGCGCTTGCGCTCGCCCACGACGTCGAAGGAGTTGCCGGTGAACACGCGGATGGTTTCGTCCTTGGGCGTGTGGTCAATCGTGTTTTCGCCCACAAATTCCAGATGACCGTCCGTATCCCGCCGGTAGAAGCGCAACTTGCCCTTGGGCAGGGCGATGCCCAGATGGTTGGTCTCGGAGTTCTTGAACTCTTCCATCACCCAAACCTTGGGATTGGAGAGCGTGCCATAACTCTGGTCTCCGCGAATCTGTTCCAGGTTGTAGTAGCCGTACTGGCTCACCCTGGCTCCATCGTAGACGTAGAGCCGCAAGGCGTGGATGCCGGTCGAACGTGCGAATTCCACCTGCTTGGTTTCCTGATCGTGCAGCGTGGTGGACCGCTGCAGCGTGTAGAGATGGAATTCATCGAAGGACTTTTCGCGTACCGGAGGCGCCATGGCTTCGTCGGCCTGTGCCATCTTGGCGGCAGCGTAAACCCGTCCGGCGACGGTGCCTTGCTCGACCTTGTTCACGTCGCCCGCCAGCAGCTTGATGTTGGCATTCTCGAAGGTCTTGCCGCTCTGGTTGCGCATGGTGATCCAGCCCACCATG
The DNA here is from genome assembly GCA_964408515.1 of uncultured Acidobacteriaceae bacterium. Lineage (GTDB taxonomy): Bacteria > Acidobacteriota > Terriglobia > Terriglobales > Acidobacteriaceae > CAYOZX01. The sequence continues at coordinate 15,973 of CAYOZX010000030.1, forward strand.
TCGAGCAGGTCAGTCTTGGCTTTGGGATTGTCGGAGACCACAAGATTGTAGTCCGCCTGCCAGCTCATGCCGCCCGCAACATAGGAAATCTCGGCGTCAAACTTTCCGGGTTCGTTGGTCTGCAGCAGCCAGCTGAGAGTCGGCTTCAGGATGGAATCCCCGGAAAGTGAGGGGAACAACGGCTGTCCCGGGAGCCCGAAGCGCAGCACGCCATCCACCTCGATGATGGGCTGGGTATAGGACGGCTGCTGGTAGTTCTGCCCATACCAAGAGCTCGGGATGTAGCCGCTGCGGATGATCTTGCCCTTGATGATTTCCTGCCGGTCGGAGCGCGGAACCAGGAAGTCGATGGTCTTGCCTTCATAAAACGAGAGCAGCAGCTCCTGCGAGATGGGATCGTTGCGGTAGTTCTGCTCCAGCACCTGCAGGGCGCGTCCCGCGGGATCGCGCAGGATCACAGAATCCGGCTCCAGATGCGAGGCGATGCCGGCAAAAACCGCGCGGTTTATGCCTGCTTTGAGGTCGAGCGGCACATACTCCCGCGCCACAAAGAAGTTCTGGTTGTAGATGGTGAGCGCGGGCTGAGAGCTATTTTGCGACGCGCCTTCCGGCTTGGCCTCGCTCGCAGCGTCTTCCTGCGCGCCTCCCGCGCAGGCGCGCGCGAGCGCCAGCCCGCACAGCACGATCAGTGTCATGGTGAGCAGCAGCTTCTTCATTGCGTTTTTCCCCCAAATTCGCGACGGGCAGGAACTGCACTACCTTTCCCACCCTGGAGAAAGAACGGGGGAGGAAGGGAAACTTGCAGGCGGATTTCAGGGGGTTTGAACCGCAGGAGACGCTGGGGACACAGAGGTAATCACTGGTAACCGCGGATGTGCGGGGCCGCAGCCCGTTAAGCACTGCCCTCTTCTCCGGCTTGCCTTAGGCTGTGAATCCAAGATGTTCATTCGTCACAGACAACAAAGTAGGATTTGCGGTCTGCTCCGGCATGCTCTTCAAGATCGTCGGGCGGATCTCTGGCCGCGAGGTCATTGCGTCCGGACGTGGTATCCGGGAACGGCGTAGGTTGCGCAAGCTATACGGCAGGGGCAGGTGGAGGAAACTGAAAGGGATCGCCACTGTGGAGCTGCGCGATGGTACGATATGCCACGTTGAGCTGCACTGGTATGAAGCGCATGGCATTGGAGCGAGAGAATTCAAAATAAAGCGGATTCTAGATCATGAGAACGACTGAGCCATGAAGCGAACTGAATCAGCCCGGTTTGTTGTGTGCGTGAGGAACGACGCTTACCCCGCCTCCCTGGAGCTGCGAAAGCTATACCAGGTTGTCGCCGACGATGCGGCCGTCCGGCACCATCAGCTCCGTGTAATTGACGAGTCGGGCGAAGACTATCTCTATCCTGAGGATTATTTTGTTGCGGTCCAGTTGCCCCAGGCTGCGGAGAAGGCCGTTCTGCGCGCGGCAAACTGCACGCCAGGAAAGTAGGTCCGCTCTTCACAGCCGCTGGAAGAGAATGGCTACCCTGCCTCTGCAGCCGGGCCTCCACGGATGACCGCGAGGACATAGACGGTCGCAACTGATTTTCGGGCGCGCGCAACCAGCTCCGCAAAAGATCGATCAAATATCCAGGTTCTTCACGTCCAGCGCGTTGTCTTCGATGAATTTGCGGCGGGCTTCCACGTCCTCGCCCATCAGTGTGGTGAAGATGGTTTCGCACTCGGCGATGTCTTCGAGCTTTACCGAAAGCAGAGTGCGGCGCTCCGGGTCCATGGTGGTTTCCCAGAGCTGGGGCGCGGTCATTTCGCCCAGACCCTTGTAGCGCTGGATGGTATAGTCCTTGCGGCCTTCGCCGAGAACGTACTCGAACAGCTCGCGCGCGCTTCCCTTCTCGATCAGCTCCGGCTCCGCCTTGCGCTTGGGTGCGGCGGATTTCTTGGCCGCCTTTTCTACCGCCGAAGTTTCAGCCGGCAGCTCGCCGTCGGCCCCGCCGGCCTCGGGCGCATCGCCGTTTTTGGGAGCGGCCTTGGGCAGGGTCTCAACCACAAACGGCGGCTCAAGATTGGTTTCAATCTGTTTGAATTTCGACAGCAGTTGCCGGCACTCGGGCGTGGAAGCCAGCTCCCAGTTAATGACGTGCTCCGCGCCCTGCGAGTTGACGAAGCGCACTTCCCACAGGTTGTGCTCTTCGTCGAACCGCGCCTCGACGCTCTTGAAGTTGCGCTCCTTCTGCAGTTTCTTCAGTTCCTTTTCCAGCTTTTCGATTTTCTTGGGCGCGGTCTTCTTGTCGCCTTCGAAGTCGGCGCGCTTGGCCAGATCGAGTCGCGGGAGCAGGTCGGTGACTTTTTCGTCCCTCAGACGCTTGTCCAGCTTGTCAAACAGCTTGAGGTATTCGTCGAGCACGTTCATGAAGCGCGCCAGATTCGCGCCTTCGAGCTTGGCCGCGCCGTCGCCGTAGCGGACGACCAGGCCCTCGGATGCCCGCTTGACCAGCACTTTCACGTACTCGCGATCGTCCTTGATGTACTGCTGCGACTTGCCCTTGCGGATCGAATACAGGGGCGGCTGGGCGATAAACACGTTGCCGCGCTTGATCAGCTCCTGCATGTGGCGAAAGAAGAACGTCAGCAGCAGGGTGCGGATGTGGGAGCCGTCCACATCGGCGTCGGTCATCAGGATGATCTTGCCGTAGCGCAGCTTGGAGACATCAAAATCTTCCTTGGAGATGCCGGTGCCCAGCGCCGTGATCATGGCGCGAATCTCCTCGTGACCGAGCATCTTGTCGTAGCGCGCCTTTTCGACGTTGAGAATCTTGCCTTTCAACGGCAGGATGGCTTGAAAACGGCGATCGCGGCCCTGTTTGGCCGTGCCCCCGGCGGATTCGCCCTCGACCAGAAACAGTTCGCAGCGATCGGGCTGGCGCTCCGAGCAGTCCGCCAGCTTGCCGGGCAGGCCTCCGCCATCGAGGGCGCCCTTGCGGCGGGTCAGATCGCGGGCCTTGCGCGCGGCTTCGCGCGCGCGGGAGGCTTCGATGGCCTTGTTGATGATCTTGCGGGCGGCCGTGGGGTTCTGCTCCAGGTACGCGCCAAGCCGCTCGTTGACGAACGCCTGCACCACGCCGGCGATATCGGAGTTCAGCTTGCCCTTGGTCTGGCCCTCGAACTGCGGCTGCGGCAGCTTCACGCTGATGACTGCCACCAGGCCTTCGCGCACGTCGTCGCCGGTGAGGTTTTCCTTCACATCGCGGAACAGGCCCATCTGCTGGCCGGCGTAGTTGATGGTGCGGGTCAGCGCCATGCGGAAGCCGGAAAGATGCGAACCGCCGTCCACGGTATTGATGTTGTTGGCGAAGCTGAACACCGACTCGGAGTAGCCATCGTTGTATTGCAGGCCGATTTCCATGTTCACGCCGCTGCGGTCAGCTTCCATGTAGATCGGCCGGTCATGCAGCACCTGTTTGCCGCGGTTCAGGTGCTTGATAAATTCCGCGATGCCGCCGTTGTACTTGAACTCCACCACCTTCGCTTCACCCGTCTTGGCGTCGGTGGTGCGCTCGTCGGTAAGCGTGATCTGCAGGCCCTTGTTCAGAAACGCCAGTTCGCGCAGGCGCTGGGCCAGGGTGTCGAAGTTGTATTCGGTGGCGGTGAAGATGCTCTTGTCGGGCAGGAAGTGGACCTTGGTTCCGGTCTTGATCTTCGCCGCGCCTGTTTTCTTCAGCTTGCTGGTAGGTTCGCCCTGGGAATAGCTCTGCTCCCAGGTGAAACCGTCGCGCCAGATTTCAAGCTCCAGTTCTTCGCTCAGCGCATTCACCACCGAAACGCCGACGCCGTGCAGTCCGCCGGAGACCTTGTAGGTCGAGGTATCGAACTTTCCCCCGGCGTGCAGCTTGGTCATGACCACTTGCGCGGCGGGCAAGGCTTCTCCGTCCACCTCCATCGAGTCGACGGGAATACCCCGGCCGTTATCCACGACAGTGATGGAGTTGTCGAGATGGATGGTGACGTCGATCTTGTCGGCAAATCCGGCCAGCGCTTCGTCGACGGAGTTGTCCACGACTTCGTAGACCAGATGATGCAATCCCAGGTCGCCGGTCGAACCGATGTACATCGCGGGACGCTTGCGCACTGCCTCCATGCCGCCCAGAACTTTGATGGAGTCGGCGGTGTAATCTCCGTTGCCTCCGTTGACCGCCGCGAGCTTGCCGTTTTTTGCCTTAGTTTCGCTGATGGGAGTGATCTCTTTCGTAGCCATTCGACTCCGTGGAGAATTACCGGATTTCGAGCCGCCCGAGCGCGCCAGTTTCCGACACCGGAAAATTGCGTCAAATTACTGAAATTATTAACACTTACGGCATCAGAGGTTGTGTCTGATTGTACCACGAGGGGAGCTAATTTTCGACCCCCGAACCGGGGCGGTAAACCATGTGTTTTCAGCGCAAAATGGGGGTGCGACACAGCACAGAGAGCGGCACACGCGGTGCGGGCTTACCTTGCCTCACTTCCTCGCTCTAGCGGCACAAACTTTGAGCCTTGCCAGACGGAAAGGCTGGCTTCGCAATTCGATTCTGAGGTAGCGCTTGTCCCCAATACGAATAATTTACTGTCTCGCCGATACAAGAGACCGCGAGAGGAGAAGAGGCCGAGAGTGGCGATCAACCCACGCATGTGTGTACGCATTCTGGATGTGCCGTCGCCAGAA
>CAYOZX010000031.1:0-19996 GCA_964408515.1 uncultured Acidobacteriaceae bacterium
GTGGGGACGCGGTTGATGGCGCGGGAAACGGTGGCGGTTGAGACCTGGGCACGCCTGGCGATTTCGCGGATATCCATAGGCCACGCCCTCCGCGCGAGAGCAATGCCCACGGATTCTAGCACGGGCCAGAGGAGGAACGAGCAAACGTTTACTCGCGCACTCCGCAAGCTTCATCCGCGAGCCCACCCCACCCCTCATGAAACAGGCCAGCATCATCCTTCGCCAAATCATGATTGACAAAGCGGGTGGAGTGCACTACTTTCTTGGGTTGCTTGGTAAACGATTACTCGCGCTCCCCGTGCTACATTCTCATCTTGCCCCAGGGACCGCCTGATTATGCTGCTGCCCCGCTTACGGGAACAGGTGCTGGAAGCGAATCTGGAGTTGGTGCGACGGGGGCTGGTGCTGTATACCTTCGGCAACGTCAGCGGCATCTCGCGCGAGCATGGGCAGGTGGTGATCAAACCCAGTGGAGTGCCCTACGATCAGATGAAACCCGAGCACCTGGTGGTGACCGACTTGACGGGCAAAATCGTGGAAGGCGACCTCCGGCCCTCCTCGGACCTCCCCACCCACCTGGTGCTGTATCAAGCGTTTCCGGGAGTTGGCGGCGTGGCCCATACCCATTCCGAGCACGCGACCGCATGGGCCCAGGCCCGCTGCCCCATCCCCTGCTTCGGCACCACGCATGCCGACTATTTTCATGGCCCAGTGCCGGTCACGGAGGTGATGACGGACGCCGAAATCGCCTCCGAGTACGAGAAAAATACCGGACACGCCATCGTGAAAGCCTTCCGTCAGATTGACCCGGGCGCCGTTCCAGCGGTTCTGGTGGCCAATCACGGACCTTTCGCCTGGGGGCCCGACGCGGCCGCGGCGGCGCACCATGCCGTGATTCTGGAGTCGGTCGCGCGCCTGGCCTGGCTCACCCGCCAGATCAATCCCTCGGCTGCACCTGCGGGCCGGAGCCTGCGGGATAAGCACTACCTGAGAAAGCACGGATCCCACGCATACTACGGACAAATCAAGGACAAACCATGACGCCAACTCTGGCCATGTTGCTCGAGACCCGGCTGGTGCAGCTGTCGAAAGTCGATGTCGTCATCGTAGTGTTCTATTTCGCGCTGGTCCTGGCCATCGGATTCTACCTTCGCGGGCGCGCCAACACCGGGGAAGACTTCTTCATGGCGGGACGCGAGATGACGGCCTGGGTGGCGGGTCTGAGCTTTCTCTCCGCCAACCTGGGCGCGCTCGAGCTGATGGGTTGGGCCGGATCCGCGTATCAATACGGCATTCTGGCGACCCACTGGTACTGGATCGGCGCCATTCCCGCGATGTTGTTCCTGGCGCTGGTCATGATGCCCTTCTACTACATCTCCAAGACGCATTCGGTGCCGGGTTACCTGAAGCTGCGTTTCGGGGAGTCCAGCCGAGCTGTCTCCGCGGTCTCCTTCGCCTTCATGACCGTGCTCATGAGCGGCGTCAACATGTTCGCCATGGCCAAGGTCATGCAGATTGTGCTGGGATGGGATATCAATTTCAGCATATGGGTTTCTTCCTTGACCGTGGCTATTTACGTGGCTCTGGGCGGCCTGCGCTCGGCTATCTTCAACGAAGTGCTGCAGTTCTTCCTTATCTGGGCGGGGGCGCTGCTGATCCCGATTCTCGGGCTGTACGAGGCGGGAGGCTGGGGCCATCTCAAGGTCCTGATTGCGCAGCGGGCGTCGGAGCAGTACGTTCACCTGTGGGCCGGCCTGGGCTCGTTCAGCTCGAATCCGATGGGCATCAACTGGGTGGGCATTGTGTTCGGACTGGGCGCCATTATCTCCATGGGCTACTGGACAACGGACTTCCTGGTGGTGCAGCGCATCCTGTCGGCGAAAGACATTCGCAGCGCGGAGCTGGCCCCCATCATCGGCGCGGGATTCAAGATGATGGTTCCGCTCATCGTCATCCTGCCCGGCTTGCTCGGCCTGGGCCTGCTGCCGATGAAGCTGGTCCCGGAGTCAATGGTGGCCGTCGACGGGGGCCACAGTTACAACGATGTGCTGCCCCTGATGCTCGCCCGTTATTGCGGCCCGGGGTTGCTGGGTCTCGGTATCACGGCGCTGATCGCCGGCTTCATGTCGGGTATGGCCGGCAACGTGAGCGCCTTCACCACGGTTTGGACCTATGACATCTATCGGCCGCTGATCAATCCCCGGGGAAGCGACCATCATTACGTGAACATGGGCCGCTGGACCACGGTGATCGGGGTGCTCATCAGTGTGGGAACCGCGTACCTGGTCATGCAGTTCGCCAGCATCATGGATTACGTGCAGGCGCTGTTCAGCTTCTTCATTGCTCCCCTGTTTGGCACCGTGCTGCTGGGCATGTTGTGGAAGCGGGCGACCAGCGCCGGGGGCTTTTGGGGATTGTTATGCGGCACGCTCTCTTCCATCAGCATGTGGGCGTGGGTCAAAGTCGATCCCACCGCCCTGCGCTACGTGGCGCTCTCGCCGCACGCCAAAGCGCTGGCCCAGGACATGTATCAGGCGCTGTGGTCTTGCCTGGTGTGCGTGATCGTGACCGTGGTGGTAAGTTTGGCGACGAAGCCGAAGAGCGACGAGGAGCTGACGGGCCTGGTGTACGGATTGACCAAAGTGCCCGCGGTGGGAGATGTTCCCTTGTACGAGAAGCCCCTGTTCTGGGCTGGCGTGGTGACGGTTGTTTTCTTCATTCTGAATCTGATCTTCTGGTAGGCAAGGCGGTCAGCATGATCTCCATCTGGTTCTTTATCGGCGTCGCGCTGGCGGTCAACGGCGCGGTGATTCTGGGCGCGGGAGTCTACGAGCTGGTAGATCCTCCGGCAGATCCGGGCGTGGTCCTGTTCCAATTGCACGCCAACGTGTGGTGGGGCGCGCTGCTTCTGCTGTTCGGTCTCATCTATTGCATCCGGTTTTTTCCGCGGCGTCAGGCCTGACAGCGGCCATCGATGAGGGCGGGATATGGCGAGCAGACAAATGACGATGGGCCTGATCGTAGGGAACCGCGGCTTCTTCCCCGATCACCTGGCCAAGAGCGGCCGCGAAGACATGCTGGCCGTCCTGAAAAAGGCCGGCATCGAGGTGGTGGCGCTCACTGCCGAGCAGAGCAAGTACGGCGCCGTGGAGACGCGCGAAGAATCCCGCCGCTGCGCCGAGCTGTTCAAGAAGCACCGGGACCGCATCGACGGCGTCATTGTCACCCTGCCCAACTTTGGCGAGGAGCGCGCCATCGCCGACACCCTGCGGCTGGCGGACTTGCGCGTGCCGGTGCTGATTCAGGCCACGCCCGATGATCCCAAGAAGATGACCATCGCCGCGCGCCGCGATAGCTTCTGCGGCAAGATGTCGGCCTGCAACAATCTGCGGCAATACGGCATTCCGTACTCGATCACCACGCTGCACACCGAGAGTCCGGATTCCCCCGAGTTCGCCCGGGACCTGGAATGGTTCGCGGCGGTCTGCCGGGTGGTGAAGGGTTTCCGCAACCTGCGCGTGGGGGCGATCGGCGCCCGGCCGGCGGCTTTCAACACCGTGCGCTACAGCGAGAAAATTCTGGAGGCCCAGGGAATTTCGGTTGAGACCCTTGACTTGTCCGAGGTGCTGGGGCGCATCGAGCGCATGAAGGAAACCGACGATGCCGCCCAGGCCAAACTGACCGCCATCAAGAAGTATGTGGATGCGAGCGGCGTTCCTGCTCCCGCCCTGATCAAGATGGCCAAGCTGGGCGCGGTGGTGGACCAGTGGATGGCGGCTACGGAAGTGGGAATCAGCGCCGTGCAGTGTTGGACCTCGATCGAAGAGAATCTCGGCGTGGTGCCTTGCACCATCATGAGCATGATGAGCGATGGCCTGCTCTCGAGCGCCTGCGAAGTGGACATCTGCGGCGTGCTGGGGATGCACGCGTTGCAGCTGGCCTCGCAGACTCCCTCCGCGCTCCTCGACTGGAACAACAACTACGGCGCCGATCCCAACAAGGCGGTGTGCTTCCATTGTTCCAACCTGCCCAAGCACTTTTTCCGCTCGGTGAAAATGGATTTTCAGGAAATCATCGCCGGCACCGTGGGCAAGGAAAACACCTTCGGCACCTGCGTCGGCCTGATCAAGCCGGAGAAGATGAGTTTCGCCCGTTTCTCGACCGATGACACTTCGGGCAGGATGCGCGGTTATGTGGGCCAGGGCAAGTTTACCGACGATCCGCTAAACACCTTCGGCGGCGCCGGCGTGGTGGAAATTCCGCAGATGCAGAAACTGCTGCACTATATCTGCGAAAACGGCTTCGAGCATCACGTGGCCGCCAACCTTTCGACGGTGGCGGCCGCCGTGTACGAAGCCAGCATCCGCTATCTCGGCTGGGACATGTACTGGCACGCAGGGGACGGAGCCTGCTGATGGCCATCGTGGCGGGAGTCGATTTCGGCACGCTGAACGTGCGCGTCTCCATCGTGGACAGCGGGCGCGGACTGCTGGCCTCGGCCATCGCCGAATACCCTCTGCACCGCAAGCGCGAAGACCCGGAGTACGCCACCCAATCCCACGACGATCACATGAATGCGCTGGCCGCGGCCACGCGCGAAGCGGTCAGAAATGCCGGCGTGCGCGGCGATGAGGTGCAGGCCATCGCTCTGGACACGACCGGTTCCTCGGTGATCCCCGTGGGCAGAAATATGCAGCCCTTGGGCGAGTACTACCTGTGGTGCGACCACCGGGCCAAGGGTGAGGCGTCCGAGATCACCGCCGCCGCGCATCGCGAAGGCCTGGAAGCGATCCAGTGGTGCGGCGGAGTGTATTCCTCGGAGTGGGGATTCTCCAAGCTGCTGCACTGGCTGCGGCACAATCCTGGCAAGAGGGCGGACTTTGGCTCCGCCTTCGAGCACTGCGACATGGTGGCGGCGACGCTTTGCGCCATCACCGATCCCAAAAAAGTGAAGCGCAGCATTTGTGCCATGGGCCACAAGTGGCTCTGGAATCGCGCCCTGGGTGGGCTGCCGCCCGAAAGCTTCCTGGTCAAAGTCGATCCCTTGTTGGCGGGCGTGCGCGAAAAGCTGGATGGCGAATACGCGGCTTCAGACCAGATTGCGGGCACGCTCTCCCCGTTCTGGGCGGACAAGCTCGGCCTCAAGGCAGGCATCCCCATACCGGTGGGCGCATTTGACGCCCACTGGGATGCTATCGGCGCCGGCTGCCGCACCGATGACATGGTCAATGTGGTCGGCACCTCCACCTGCATCATCGGCATCACGCCGTCGGTGAATCTGGTTCCCGGGGTCTGCGGCGTGGTGCAAGGAAGCGTGCATCCGGGGCGGACCGGGATCGAGGCCGGGCTGTCTGCGGTCGGCGACATCTTCAACGCCATCGCCACCCGCGCCGGAAGCGACGTGAAAACTCTGAGCCAGGGCCTGGAGGAATACCGAGCTGGTCAGACCGGGCTGCTGCGCCTCACCTGGGACAATGGCGACCGCACCGTGCTGGTGAATCCCAACCTGCGCGGGGCCACCCTGGGTTGGCACCTGCAGACCACAGCGCAGGATGAGCTGTTTGCCGCCATCGAAGGCACGGCCTTTCACACCCGCGTGATCCTCGACCGCATGGCCGGACACGGCGTCCACATCAAGCGCGTCATCAATGCCGGAGGAATTCCCCAGAAGAATGACGTGCTCAACCGCGTCTACGCCAACGTTCTCGGACGCCCCGTCCTGGTGCCGGGAAAGAGCGTGACCAGCCTGGGCTCCGCCATTTTCGCCTTCCTCGCCGCCGGGACGTTCAAGACGATTGAAGAAGCCCAGGACAAGATTTGTCCGTCCTACCGCGGGTTCGAACCGGACAAGGCGGAACAGCGTGTCTACGACGAGCTCTACACCCTCTACAGCAAGCTCTATTTTGCCTTCGGGGAGCCGCAGAAGGGGGCCTTCGGAGAGGTCCTGCCTTCATTGATTCGGGTGTCGGAGTCGGTTCACAAGAGTCCAGCGCTGGCAGCGAGCTGAACCTCTTCCCCAGCGGGTCGAACTGATGAAGAAACTTTTGCTGGCCGCCAGTTTACTGCTCACCCTGACTGCGCTGGCGCTTCTGAGCCGGAACACCGCAGAAGGAAGTGCGTCCCAGACTTCTCCAGCGCTCCTCGCCGCGACCCCTCCCATGGGTTGGAATAGCTGGGACTCCTACGGCACCACCGTCCGGGAAGTTAATGTCAAGGCCAATGCGCAATGGATGGCGACCCATCTGAAACGGTTCGGCTGGCAGTACGTGGTGGTGGACATGGAATGGTTCGTCACCAACCCAACGCCAGCCGGTAATTCCAAGGATTCGCAATTCAGCATGGACGAGCATGGCCGCTACACGCCTGCGGTCAATCGATTTCCGTCGGCTGCGAACGGAGCAGGATTTCGACCGCTGGCCGAGTATGTGCATTCCCTGGGCTTGAAGTTTGGCATTCACATTCTGCGCGGCATCCCGAAGCAGGCGGTGGAGAGTAATCTGCCCATTGCGGACTCTAGCTACCGCGCTGCCGAGGCCGCAGACAAGGTCGCGACCTGTCCATGGAACCCGGACAACTATGGGGTTGACGCCTCCAAACCAGCAGGACAGGCCTACTATGACTCGATTGCGAAACTCTACGCGGGTTGGGGAGTGGACTTCATCAAGGCGGACTGCATCAGCAGCCGGCCCTACAAGGGTGATGACATTCGAATGCTGAGCGTGGGGCTGCGCAAGACGGGGCGCGAAATTGCAATAAGCCTGTCGCCGGGAGCGGCGCCGCTGGACAAGGTGGAGGAGATGCGGCTGTACGCGCAGAGCTGGCGCATCTCCGACGATGTCTGGGACCTCTGGCACAGCACAGTTGATTATCCCCAGGGGCTGGGCGATCAGTTTCCCAGAGCGGCGATGTGGGCAGCCCTTTCACAACCCGGCCACTGGCCGGACGCTGACATGCTGGCCTTGGGTTATCTCGGCCCTGCGCCGGGATGGGGACAGGCTCGTCACACGCGCTTTACCCACGACGAGCAGAAGACCCTGCTGACTCTGTGGTGCATCTTCCGCTCTCCCCTCATGATGGGCGGCGACCTGCCCTCGAACGATGAATGGACCACTTCGTTGCTGACCAATCGCGACGTGATCGCGGTGGATCAGCAATCCAGCGGAAGTCGAGCCGCAATTTCAACCGACAAGGAGGCGGTCTGGCTGGCAGAGGATATCTCAGGACCAACCCAATACCTTGCTGCCTTCAATCTGCAGGAGACTCCTGCGGTCATCGAACATGGCTGGAACGAACTCGGCCTGGCGGGCAAGAGCTACCGTCTGCGTGATCTCTGGGAGCACAAGGATCTGCGCGCAGCAGGGTCGCTGCGAGCCACGCTGCCACCGCATGGCTCGGTGCTATACCGCATTACGGCGCAGCCGGCAAACTAGCAAAGAATCTTGTCGGCTCGGCATCCTGCCGGCTGTCCCGAAGACGTCCCGCCTTCGGCTTGCGGATTGCTTGCCGCGACCTCCGCAACCGCAAGGGTGGCGAAGTATCGCGAAGGAAAAACGGCAAAGCCGTCGTGTTACTTCGAGTCCATTGTGGTTGATAATCGTGATCTGAAGCCAATCATCTCATTGACCGCACCGTCCGAACTCGATCGACTGCGCGTGGTCCTGGTCGCGACCCGCAATCCCCTCAATATAGGAGCCGCGGCCCGCGCCATGAGCAATTTCGGATTTTCCTGCCTGCGAGCGGTCAATCCTTACGAAAAGGCATTTCGCGAAGCGCGCTCGGCGGTGGGAGCTTCCGCCGTTCTTCAGAATGCGCGGGAGTTCGACACGGTCGCCGACGCCGTGGCTGACTGCGCCCTGGTGGTTGGGACCACGGCTGTAGGTCACCGCGATCTGCAGCATCCGTTGCGCAGCCTGGAAAAAGCCGGAAAGCTCATTCGGCGCGAGCTGCGATCTGCGGCGGTTGCCCTGCTGTTCGGATCGGAGAAAGTCGGCCTTTCCAATCAGGATCTTAACCACTGCCACTGGCTGGTGCGCATTCCCACCGTCGCGCAGCACATCTCCATGAATCTCGGGCAGGCCGTCGCAGTTTGCCTGTACGAAGTAGTCCGAGGCCGGTCGAGAGCGGCGGGGGCAAGGAAGCAGATCCTAGCGACCGTGGCGGAGCAGGAACGGGTCGCGGCGCTCCTGCTGGAATTGCTGGCGGGAAGCGCGTACATGAGCCCGAGCCGGACGGCGTCGACGGAGGAGAAGGTACGGCGGCTCATCCGCCGGCACAGGCTTTCATCAGCGGACGCCGAACTGTGGCTGGGGTTTCTGCGTCAGATGGCGTGGAAAATACGATCGACAACACAGCCGGCGGACTGACGCCACCAACTGGTTCCTAAGTGGGGCGAATGATCTCAGGGCAGGACTGCCTCGCATTACTACAGTTCACAATGCATGGCAATCGGCGCCGGGAATCCTTTACACTGTGCTCAAATGCCTGACCGGATTGTGTGCTCGTGCGTGACCTGTCCCAAGTGTGGGACTTGGGTGGTGGTGGAGCGGGAAATCACTCGGGAATCCAACAAGGAGAAAGTGAATGCTGCGTGCCCGGCGCCAGAATGCGGCAAGCAATTCGCCTTCGCCAGCGGCGACACCAAGGTGTTCGAGCTACCTCTGAATTTGTTCGAGCGGCGACACTTTTTCCGCTCGGAGCTGACGTAACCGTCCAACATTCCCGCCTGCTCATGACGGGCCGAAGAGGCTGTAGAGCAGGACGATGAGCACGAGTCCCGCAAAGACCGCGTAGAGCCGGTCGCGCTCGGCCGTAAATCCAACGATGGAAAGGGCGACGCGGGCAACCGGCGTGGCAATCAGCAACAGCAGACCGAGCTGTATGATGCCGCGGCCCTCGAAAGCCAGGCAGTCGCGAACCACGCCCGCGATTGTCTTGAGATTCCCGGGCTCGCCGCGAAATACCCGGTAATCAGCGGGTTCGCTGCCATGGCGTGCGAGGTACACCGAAGCCCCGGCGAGAACCACCAGCGCTGACAGAAAAACTCCGGCGCGCAGGAGGTTGCCCACGAGGTCCTCAATTTTCTGATCATTCCATCGATCTAGTCTCATTGTTTTCATATGTTTCCGCCCAGGCCCTTGTAAATCATCTGCGCCCCCAGCAGGAGGATGATGGCGCTAAAGATCAGGCGCAGCCATTTGGTTTCAACTTCCACCAGGATGCGCGTGCCGGCCAGCGACCCGGCCAGGACACCCAGCATCACGGGCATCGCCAGTCCGGGATCGATGTATCCGCGGCTGAGATACACGCCCGCGCTGACTGCGGCCGTGACCCCGATCATGAAATTGCTGGTGGTGGTCGAGACTTTGAACGGGATGCGCATGGCCTGGTCCATGGCCAGCACTTTGACTGCGCCCGAGCCAATGCCCAGCAAACCGGAAAGCGTACCCGCGCCAAACATCAGGGTGAAGCCCAGGGGAACGCGGCGCACGAAATAATGGCGAATTCCATCCTCCGTGGGGAAACTTCCGTTCAGCCGCAGGCGCGTGGCCAGGGGATCGGGAACATCGTCGCCGGCGACCTTAACCCGCGGCCGGGCTGCCAGAAATGCCGAGTAGAGCAACACCAGGCCGAACACCACCGCAATCGCTGCGGCGGAAACCTTGGCCGCCATAAAGGCTCCCAGCAGGGCGCCCAGGGTGGTGGCGATTTCCAGAAACATGCCGATGCGGATGTTGGAAATGCCTTCCTTCACGTACGCGGAGGCGGCGCCTGAGGAAGTGGCAATCACAGAAACCAGCGAAGCCCCAATGGCATAGCGGATGTCCACCTTGAAGAACAGGGACAGCAGGGGAACCAGGACAACACCGCCCCCCAGTCCGGTGAGGGCTCCCAGCAGACCGGCAATGGCCGATCCCAGCCAGACCAGCAGCGTGAACTCCCAGATGGCCATTCCTTCTCCCGAGGGACAGTGTGACATAAGGCCGGGGTGTTGAAGACCGGCGGAATACAGTTCGGAAACTTCACGAATCCGCCGCCTTGCGATGCAGGCGTAAACTTGTGGACAGTGCAAGACAGACAGCCTGGGTTGAGATCTTTTCCAGAATCTGCTGAGCCCGAAGCCGAGTTACGGACCGCGCGCTACCTGATCTTCGCGGCGTGGGCAGGAATCGTGTGCGGGCTGGCCGAAGGCGCGGGCTTGCTCTTCTTCCAGGGAATCAATTGGGAGCGCTGGGGACCGACGCTGCACGTCTCCCGGCCGATCCTCTGGATTTCACCTCTGTTCAACGTGCTTTTCTTCCTGGCTATCGTCCTGGTGCTTTGCCTCGCCGGTTGGCGCTTCCCCAGATTGTGCGTGGCACAGTGCGTCGCCGGCGCCTTGGTCGCGCTCACGCTCTACGACTGGCTGATGGTCACGGGCCGGATCTCGCGCATGGGTTCTGTGCTCCTGGCTCTGGGAGTGGGAGCGGCCTTCAGCCGCTGGTTCGTCAAGCACGAGGCTGCGATGCTGAGGTTAGCGGCGCGC
The DNA here is from genome assembly GCA_964408515.1 of uncultured Acidobacteriaceae bacterium. GTDB lineage: Bacteria > Acidobacteriota > Terriglobia > Terriglobales > Acidobacteriaceae > CAYOZX01. The sequence goes on from CAYOZX010000031.1 coordinate 10,523, forward strand.
ACACTGCCGGTAGCGGTCGCGGCTGGCTTGATCACTGTGGCTGGAGTCCAAGGAAGCAGCTGGCTGACCGAGCAGAGAGCTGTCGCCGGTTTGCCGCCGGCGGCGAGCAACGCTCCCAACGTGCTGATAATCGTCGTGGATACCCTGCGCGCCGATCATCTGTCCTCCTACGGATACCACCGTCTCACCAGCCCCAATATCGACCGCATGGCCCAAGAAGGGGTACTGTTTGAAAACGCGGTTTCGACTTCCTCCTGGACGCTCCCCTCCCACGCCTCCCTGCTTACCGGCCGTTACGAGTTTGAGCACGGTATGACTGCGGTCGGGCCCACGCCGGTGGTCAACGAGAGCCCCAACAGCCTGGGCGGGTTTCCCAGCCTGCCCGAGCTCCTGGCGCAGAGGGGTATCGCACTGGGGCATTCTCCGCCAACCGCACTTTCTTCACCCGCGACCTGGGCTTCGGGCGCGGCTTCATGCACTTTGAAGACTACTTTCATTCGCCCGGCGACATGGCGGCGCGCACACTTTACGGACGGGAACTGATGCGGCTCTATATCAGGTGGTTCAGACGCGGCCTGAAAAAGCATATGCTGGGCTACGGCGACGGCTTCGGCGTGCGCAAGCGCGCTGAGGTGATCAACCAGGAGCTTCTCGGCTGGATTGATCGCGAAAAGGGCCGGCCGTTTTTCGCATTTCTGAACTATCTGGACGTACACGAGCCTTATGGCGCCCCAGCGTCCTATCCGGCACCGGAATGGGGTGTAAGAACGGCCGTAGACCGCTATGACGCCGGCGTGAAGTACGTCGACGGCTACATAGGGCGCCTGATGAAGGAGCTGGACCGGCGGGGACTGCTCAATCGCACCTTGGTAATCGTGACTTCGGATCATGGGGAGTCGCTGGGCCAACACGATCTGGCGCATCACGCCGTGGCTCTGTATTGGGAACTGATCCATGTGCCCCTGGTGGTTCACTATCCCGGACAAGTATCGGCCGGAGTTCGTGTGGCCCAGCCGGTCACCAACTCAGCGGTTCCGGCTACGGTCATGGAACTGGTGGGCAGCGGACGAGAGACATTCCCTGGACCAGCCCTGAGCCTCTTGTGGCAAGCAGAAGCAAGAGAGTGGCCCGACGCGCTATCAGAGGTAGCGCAACACAACATCGTGAGCGAAGAAAACAGAGCCGCCTCAAAGCACGTTGCCACGACCTTCGACGGCGCTATGAAGTCGATTGTCAGGGCCAACTGGCATCTGATTGTGCACAAAGAGCTTGGGAACCAGCTCTACGATTGGGTCGACGATCCCGGCGAGACCCGCAATCTCATCCAGAGCGCCGAGGGTCAGCGGGTTGCCAGTGACCTCACCGCCCGCCTCGAAAACCTGCTGGCGCGATCGGATGCGGAGCAAGACAGTTCAATTCTTGTCGCTGCGCAGCAGGGGAAATTTACTGTGCCCGCAGGGAATTCCACCTCCTCCGAACCCTTGCTCGATGTGGACCGGCACTACCACGTACAGGCAAAAGGCGGATCGCACATCATCATCGCCGTCGATGTCGTGCCGATGGCCGAAGGGCGCCCGATGGATCCTGTTGTCAGTATTTCGGACAGGGACGGCGTGCCCTACCGAACCTGCCGCAACCCAGGGGACGACTACACGCGAACGCCAGGCCTCTCCGACGCCACGCCCGACGCCTTCGACGACATTTGCGTGAATGACGATATCCGGCCCGGCCAGAACACCAATTCCCGCCTCGAAATTCGGGTGCCGGGAAAAGTCTAACGTAGAATTAGACATACGAGTATCCGATTGGGATGGCCTTGCGCGCCCGCGGAGCGGTTACCAGCTGCGAGTGTACGAGGCGGGGTCGAACCCGGCTGACCTCGCGCTGCAATAGTCTCGGCGCGAACTTAGCAAGGCGGGGAACCACGAGAACGGGATGCTAAGATCAGGCGAGCTACTAACTCCAGGAGAATCAGAGGAAATTTTATGAGATTGGACCTTTTGGCACTCTACGGCGGTCCCGATCAGGTGATGACCGTGACCTCCGGTCTGGCCAGCGTAATCGGTCTGCTTCTGCTCTTCTGGAACAAGCTGGTGGGCCTCTTCTTCAAGCTGATCCATAAAACGCGCCCTGCCGCCGCGCCGGCGACCTCGGAGCCTCCCAAGGACGCCTCTGAGAGCACGCGTTAGTTTCGGATTCACCTCTTTGCCAACTAAAAAGGTCATCGTTATCGGCTTGGACGGCCTCGAACCCAGCATTGTGGAAGCCATGCTGGAGCGTGGCGAGCTGCCCAACCTGGGCAAAATTCGTGCCGCCGGCTGCTATTTCCGCGTGCAGACCACCTACCCGGCGCAGACGCCGGTGGCGTGGTCTTCATTTGTCACCGGCACGAATCCAGGTGGACATGGCATTTTTGACTTCATCAGCCGCGATCCGCAAACCTATCTCCCCGACGTTGCCCTGACCCGCTTCGAGCGCCCCAGGAACATGCTGGCGCAGCCGCGGGTGGTCAATCGCCGGCAGGGAGTGCCGTTGTGGCAGCCGCTCTCGCAGGCCGGCATTCCCAGCACCATCCTGCGATGTCCGTGTACGTTCCCGCCGGAGGCCCTTCAGGGACGCATGCTGGCGGGCGTAGGGGTGCCTGACCTACGGGGTAGCCAAAGTAAAGGCACGTTCTACACCCAGAACAAAACCGCGACCGCGCAGGAGAGCGAGCAACTGGTTCTGCTCGACCAGGGTGATGAGATCACGGCGCACGTAATCGGCCCGCGCAACACGAAGACATCTCCCGCAACCGACACGCTCTGCGAGATTCGCGTGCAGGCGGACAGGGCGGCAGGCAAACTGCTGATCCAGACGGGTGGCACGCCCGCCAAGCTTGAAGTTGCCGAGAAAAGCTGGAGCGAGTGGGTGCGCTTCAAGTTCAAGCTGTCCATGCTGCAGTCGGTGAGCGGCATCGCCCGGTTTTATGTCCGGCAACTGCAGCCTCACCTGGAGTTCTATGTTTCAGCCCTCAACTTCGATCCGGCGGCGCCCATGTTCCCGGTTTCGGCTCCAGGAGACTATGCGCGCGAACTGTCAGAAAAGACGGGGCTGTTCTCCACCCTGGGCATGGCGGAAGACCACAACGGGCTCAACAACGGAAGGCTGGACGAAGCTGCCTATCTGCAGCATTGCGAGCTGGTTCTGGAGGAGCGGGAGCGGGTGATGCGCTATGAGCTTGACCGCTTCAGCGAAGGCCTGTTTTTCATGCTTTTTGACACACCCGACCGGGTTCAGCACATGCTGTGGCGCTTCCGCGATCGTGAGCATCCGGCGTTTGAACCGGATTTGTCCGGGGAGCTTGCCACCCGCATCGAGCAACACTATCGCCGCTGCGATGCGCTGCTGACGGCTGTCCTGGCCAAAACCGACGAGAGTACCCTGTTGATGACACGCTCCGACCACGGTTTCGGGACCTTCCGCCGCGCCTTCGACACCAATGCCTGGCTGTGGGAAAACGGCCTGCTTGCGCTCAAGAATGGGCGCCGGCCGGGCGAGGACCCTGGCGAAGGATTTGCGGCTGTGGACTGGTCGAGAACCTACGCCTATGCCGTCGGCTTGGGCGGAATCTACCTGAACTTCAAGGGTAGGGAGAGCGCAGGCATTCTGGAAGAAGGCGCCGAAGCGGACAGGGTGCGAAACGCCATCCAGAGTGGCCTGGCGGGATTCCCTGACCCGCGGTCCCAGCGCGCGGCCATCCGCAGTGTGTCGCGCCGGGAAGAGCTATACTCGGGTCCTTTCATGACGAATTCCCCCGATCTGCTGGTGAATTTTCATCGCGGCTTCCGGGTTTCCTGGCAGTCGGCAGTGGGAGGGTTTGCGCGTTCTGTCCTGGAGGACAATATGCGCCGCTGGAGCGGAGATCACATCGTCGATCCGGACTCGGTGCCAGGCATTCTGTTCATGAATCGCCCCGCGCGTCGCGATCAGGCACGCATGATCGATCTGGCGCCCACCATCCTGAATTACCTTGGAGTGGCCGCTCCGCCATCGATGGAAGGCGCGAGCTTACTTTAGCCCATGAAAATCTGCGTTCTCGGACTGGATGGCGCCGCGCCGGAGATCATCTTCACGGATGAGCGGCTCGTCAACCTCCGCCGCCTGATGGACCTGGGAGTGTACGGTCCACTGCGCAGCGTGATTCCGCCCGTCACTGTCCCCGCCTGGATGTGTATGGCCGCCAGCCAGGACCCGGGCTCGCTTGGCGTCTACGGTCTCCGCAACCGTTCCGATCATTCCTGCGACGAGCCGGCCGTCGCCGATTCGGCGTCCATCGGGGCGCTGGCGATCTCGGACCAACTGGCGCGCGCAGGCAAAAAGTCCATTATCGTGGCGGTGCCGCCCAACTATCCGCCGCGGCGCGTGAACGGAATCAGTGTGGGATGTTTTCTCACGCCGGATACGGTCAGGCATGACTTCACCCACCCGCCGGAGTTGAAGTTGAAAATCGATGGTCTGGTTGGTGAATATCGCGCGGACGTGAAGAACTTTCGCACCGGCCGCAAGGACTGGCTCAAGGACGAGGTCTTCACCATGAGCCGCAAGCAGTGGCAGGTAGTGCGGTGGCTGCTGGCGGAGCAGGAGTGGGATTACTTCCATTTTGTCGACATCGGCCTCGACCGGATGCAGCACGGCTTCTGGAACTGCTTTGATCCGAAGCACCCGCAGTTTGCGCCGGGAAGCCCGTATCAGAATGCAATTCCTGAATACTACCGGTGGCTGGATGAGCAGATCGGCAGCGTGCTGGAACTTCTCGATGAAGAGACCCTCGTGCTGGTGATGTCGGGCCATGGGGCACAGCGACTGGACGGCGGAATCGCGATCAACGAATGGCTGATGCGCGAAGGCCTGCTGGTGCTCCATGAGTACCCCAAGACGCCCACGCCCTTCAGGACGCTGAAGGTTGACTGGAGCAAAACCCGTGTCTGGAGCGAAGGCGGCTACTGCGCCCAGGTGTTTTTCAATGTGCAGGGGCGGGAACCACAGGGCGTGATCCCGGCCTCTCAATACGAGTCATTCCAGGAGGAGATGAAAGCCCGGCTGGAGGCCTTGCCCGGCGAAGACGGCCGTAGGCTGAATTTGCAGGTTTTCAAGCCTCAAGAGATTTACCGTGAAGTGCGCAACGTGGCGCCCGACTTGATCGTGCTCTTCGGAGATCTTTACTGGCGAGCGGTTGGCAGCGTGGGACACGCTTCGATTCACATCCGGGAGGATGACACCGGCCCGGACGGCTGCAATCCCGCGCCATACGGGATGTTCGTGCTGGCCGCGCCCAACTGTCCGTTGAGCGGAGAGTATGAGGGCGCGCACCTGCTCGATATGGCCCCGACGCTGCTGGATCTGGCGGGATACGAGATTCCTGCGACGATGCAGGGGCGCTCGCTGGTGGCGAGGATGGACCGCAAGGGCCCGGGCGGAGGTCCTGCGGGCGAGTCCGAACGCATCGTGCACGACCGGCTTGCGGGACTGGGTTACGTATGAGATGGATTCAGGCTGCAGAACCTCGCCATCGGACACTGCCCTCCTTGGGATCAATGACCCCCAGGCTCTTGACAATCTTGAAATTACCGTTGTTTGCCTGGGCAATGTACATGTTCATTCGAACGTGATGCTGACCGGGCACCATTTCAGCTATACCCCCCGGCCCCGCACCGATCTTTGCGTGGTCGAGTGCCTTGATGACGTCTTCTTGCTTGAGCGAGCCTGCCTCTTTGACAGCAGCCTCCCAGAGCCTCAGACCTCGGTACAGGCCTGAACACGCACTGCCAGCAGTGAACTTGGCATTGCCTGGATAGAGCTTGTCGTACTGACGGGTCAGTTCCTTACTGAATGGATCGCTGACGTTCTGGTAGTAGTCGAGGCAACTGTACAGACCCTCCACGTGTGCGGCTGGCACTAAGTTCAGAAAGTTCTCGTCGAAGTAAGTGCAGACGAGCTGTCCACCTCGTTTCGTGAAGCCGGCTTTGTAAAGCTGCTCGAGGAATGGCGTGAGCCCCGGAGGAACGATCGTATTGAATACCACCTGTGCGCCACTGGACGTGATCTTGTCAATAGTCTTGCTATAGTCAGTGTGATCGAGGGGAAAGTACTCCTCTCCGACTATCGCGCCACCGTTAGCCGTGACAACTTGACGGACCTTCTTGTTCATGATGTGTGGCCAAATATAGTCAGCTGACGGCAAGTAGAATTTCAACGCCCCGGTTTGTTGCATCAGCCAGGGAACGAGAGGTTCAACCTGCTGCGCCGGCACCGGGCCGGTACAGAAGATGAGCGGGTCACATTCCTGTCCCTCGTATTGCTCCGGGTAGATGTAAAGCTTCTTGCCTTTCACCACGGCAGGACCCTTGATAGCCTGCCTCGTGGAGCTATAAATGCCACCGAAAATCACATCGACTTGATCTTGCTGGACGAGCTTGGTAGCCTTGGCTTCCGCTACGCTATCTGTAGTTGCACTGTCCTCAAGGTACAGATCGATCTGCCGCCCCAACAAGCCACCCTTTGCATTGATGTCATTAATCACCATCTTGGCCACGTTTGCATTGGCGATACCCATGAAGGAGAGTGCACCCGTCTGATCCGTGATTACGCCCACCTTGATGGATCGACCAACTGAGGTTTTTGATTCTTTCATGGCATTCTTTCCTCTCAAAACTGGTTATTGGCGAACAGGCGCTGGCTTTTAAACCGGAAAGTCCTTTTTGATTTTCAAAAACGGCAACGATTGTACGCCTATTTCGTCCGCCGGCAATGTGTGAAAAGACTTTCATCTGGAGCGTCGCCCCAACGGTCTGCGATCCACGCCAACTTAGGTGCTTAGTTGCGGCCATGCAGCCAAGCGTGAGCGCCGCATGTCTATGGGCGTTGGAATGAGACGGGGCAGGTTGGCGAATTCTTGCCGCGCTAGAAGCGGCTGGCGCCGGGCCGACGAAAGGCGCCCATGAAATCGTCCACATCCTGCAGGGTGAACGGCTTGCGCAAGATGGGAGAGCCGGTGAGGAAGGCAATATGTTGATGCGGGTTCTTTTCCATCAGCGCGTCGATGAACCGGGAGCCGGCGCCGCGTGATCCGCGCACGAATTTCAAGGCGATGAGCACCACGTCAAACGGTCCGCGCTCATCGTGCACGTGTGAAGCGTCAGCGCAATTCGACGCCAGCTCCACTTTGTAGCCCAGTTTTTTGAGCATGACGCCAAGCAGCGTTCGGGACGTCTCCTCGGACTCCACCACTAGAACTTTCATGGGTTTCCCCCTCCCGAAACCCAATCCATAAACCGCGGCTGGCTGAGGTTATTCTAGCGCTCCGGCATGCTGCGGCCATCGGCCCAACCGGTGAGATAGCTGGTTCCGGCAGCGGTTACCCGGACAAGAATTCCCCGGCAATCCCGGGTGTCAGGGAGTGTGCAGAGGTTTCGTTCTCGAAGGATGACTCAGAAGGGCAAGCAGTGGATCACTCAGGTTAGGTCCGCAAGCCAGAAGGCCGGAGAGGCGGGGAGACCGGCGGTTGCACACAATCGGAGAATTGTGCAGGGTGCTGACAAACCCGCCGCTGCTGGTGACCAGGGCGACGCCCCCGGCCACATCCCACTCATGTTTGGGGGTGAAGGTGAACGTGACATCGGCCAACCCGGCCGCCACCAGCGCCAGCTTATAGGCCACGGATCCGATGGGGCGGACCTTCAGGGAGGTGTTCTCAAATTCCTTCCATTCGCCGCGTTTCATCTCGCTGCGGCTGGCGAGGACCAGGGCGCCTTCCAGGCGGGAGCGCCGGCTGGCGCGGGCGGCCTTGCCGTTGTAAGTCAAACCGGAATCCAACGATCCCAGAAACACTTCCCGGGTCGCTGGATTGCAGATGCCCCCCGCGACCGGAACACCCTCCTCAGCCAGGGCGATGGAGATGCAGAACTCCGGGATGCCGGCGACGAACTCGCGCGTGCCATCGAGCGGGTCCACGATCCAGACCCGGCTCTGGCTGAGTCGCGAAAGATCGTCGGTGCTCTCTTCGGAGAGCCAGCCTTCGCCCTCGCGAAGCAGGGATTTGCGCAGCACGGCATCGACGGCTTTGTCGGCTTCCGTCACGGGATCATGGCCAGCCTTGTACTCGGCTGCGATTGCGCCCGGCGTAAAGCGCGAGAACACGTCGCGGGCCGCTTCGAGGGCGGCTGCGATGCGGCGGAGGTGTGAAGAGGCAGTCATGATTGAATTACGGCAATCGGCTCTGCATTCTTTACCTGACTGGGCGGGCGCAGACCGCGCTCACCCATCTGTAACCGCCAGGCTTGCGGGTGATTCACCAGGAGCGCAAACGGAAAGCAGCAAATGCCGCCCGGCTGACGTTCTGGAGGCGCGGTCCTCTCGACTGCGCCTATGCCGCCGCGCCGTTGGCGCCCACGAACCCTTCCCGTTCCAGATGAAGGATGATCTCCTGAGCGGCTTCCTCGGGCGTAAGGTCGGCCGTGTTGATGACCACTTCGGCGTCCTTCGGCGCCTCGTAGGGATCGGAGACGCCGGTAAATTCCTTGAGCACGCCCGCCCGCGCCTTGGCATACAGCCCCTTGCGATCGCGCTGCTCGCAGACCTCGATCGGGGTGGCGACATGCACCAGGATGAACCCGCCCAGGGGCTCAATCATGCCGCGCACATGCTTCCGCGTAGCATCGTAGGGAGCGATGGGAGCGCAGATGGCGATCCCGCCGTTTTTGGTGATTTCCGACGCGACGTACCCGATGCGCCGGATATTGATGTCGCGATGCTCTTTTGAGAATCCCAACTCGGAAGACAGGTGTTTGCGCACCAGGTCGCCGTCGAGCAAGGTGACGGGCCGGCCGCCCGTCTCCAGAAACTTGGTCATCAGCACGTTCGCGATCGTCGACTTGCCTGACCCCGAAAGACCGGTGAAGAAAATCGTTACGCCCTGCTTATGGCGGGGGGGATAGCTTCGCCGCAACTCCTCCACGACCTCGGGGTAGGTGAACCAGGAAGGAATCTCGCGGCCTTCGTTCAGGCGCTGGCGCAGCTCGGTGCCGGAGATATTCAGCACGCGCGCGTTCCTGGGAACCTCGTCATCGGGAACATGTTTGTCCTCGTCTTCGAGGTAGACCATCATGTTGAACGGCACCATGGTGACGCCGATTTCGGACTGATATTTCTTGAAAACTTCCTGGGCCTCGTAGGGACCGTAGAACGGCCTGCCGTCCGTATCCTTGCCCGGACCCGCGTGGTCGCGGCCCACGATCAGGTGGGTGCAGCCGTGGTTCTTGCGGATGAGAGCGTGCCAGATGGCTTCCCTCGGTCCTCCCATGCGCATGGCCAGGGGTAGAAGCGCGAGCTTCACCGTGCCGTGCGGATATTTTGAGGTCAGCAACTGGTGGCGGCGCACGCGGGTGAAATAGTCGACGTCGCCGGGCTTGGGCTGGCCGACCACGGGGGTAATAA
>CAYOZX010000032.1:0-19891 GCA_964408515.1 uncultured Acidobacteriaceae bacterium
CCGCGACATGAGGTCAGCCTAGCACAGCGGTCCGGATCTAGCGTGGAGGTACGCAAGGAGGGGAGGCGGACCGTCTAAACCCGCTGCTTGCCGCCCAGCTCCTCCAGGGCAGCGACGATCCCGGCGGACCACTGGGTGACTTCGTCTTCCCGCAGGGTGCGGTCCGCCGACTGGAAGGTGAAACGCAACAGGAGAGAATATCTGCCCGCAGGAACAGTGTTGCCGCGGAAAATCTCCACTGGCCGGAAAGCGCGCAGTTCCGCCACGGTCAGCGACGTTATGGATTGAGAGATTTTTTCGAACGTAACCGCGTAGCTGAAAAGAAACGAGAAATCTCGCTCAACCGCGGGATAGCGAGGCAGGGACTGATAACGTACCAGCCGCAGATCATGCCTGTACAACCTTTCCAGATCGACTTCAGCGATCCACACGTCCTGACGGAGCTTGCGCGCCGCAGCGATCTCGGGATGAACCTGTCCAAACTGAGCCACCACGGCGCCGTCCATCAGGGCGCGGGCGGAGGCCCCGGGAAGATAATAGTCGGCTGCCTCCGGGGCATACCGAAGCGTGCTGTACTGGAAGAGGTGAAAAAGACTCTCAATGTCGCCCTTCAGCCCGAAAAATGCGCCGTCCTGCGCACCCCAACTCGGCGTTTTCGGCGAAGCTGGACAGGTTACTCCCAGGCAGATGCGGCGGGGCTCGATGGTCAGGCTTCCCGCGGCTTCAAATACGCTGCCGGCCTCGAACAGCCTCGCATGGTCCGACCCGCGATTGAGGTTGTAGGCCAGCATGTTCAGCATGCCGGGCGCCAACGAACTGCGCATCACTGAGGCCTCTTCGCTCTGCGGATTCGCCAGCTCGACCACCCGCGCGGAGGAGAATTGCTCCGCGTCCTGGTGCGAGATGAAAGTCATCGACACGGCTTCGTGGTAGCCAAGGGCGAGCAGCGTGGCTCTCACGTCCGCGTCCTTGGCCGCGTCCGGCGCCTCGGTCACCGCGCCGGCAAACGCGGGCAGTGTGTTGGCGAACTTGTCGTATCCGTGCAGGCGTGCGATTTCTTCCACCAGGTCAATCTCGCGCTCCACATCCAGCCGCCAACTGGGAATCAGAACCGTGAAGTCCGGATCGCCTCCGCGCTCCGGCATCAGCTCGAAACCCAGTTGTTTCAGAATACGGAAGATTTCATTGGTCTCAAGCTTCTCGCCCAGGATGCGATGCGCTTCCGAAAGATGCAGCCCAACCGGAGCCAGATCGACGCGCCGCGCAACTGCGTCGATGGCGTCGCCACATAGACTGCCTCCGGCCGAATCGAGGAGCAGCATCGCCACCCGGTTGGCGGCGAGGGGCGTGGCTTCAAAATCTGCGCCGCGCTCGAAACGGTGGGATGCATCGGTGTGCAGTCCATGGCGGCGGGAACTCCTTCGGACCGTGGCCGGGTCAAACCATGCCGACTCGATCAGGATGTTCTTCGTCTGGGGCGTGATCATAGTGTCAAAGCCACCCATGACCCCCGCCAGGGCCACCGGCTTCACCGCGTCGGCAATCACCAGGTCTTCCGGGATGAGCGCACGTTCGACGCCATCGAGAGTCTTGAGCTTCTCGCCGCTGCGTGCGCGCCGCACCACAATCTTGCCCCCCTCGAGCAGGTCGAGATCGAACACGTGCGTGGGGTGGCCCATTTCCCAGAGAGTGTAATTAGTGGCGTCCGCCGCGTTGTTGATGGCCCGCTGATCGACCAATGCCAGGCGGCGCACGACCCGCTCCGAAGAGGCCCCAATGCTTACGCCGCGAATCGCCCGGGCGGTATAGCGGGCGCAGCCGGAAGCATCAGCGATTTCCACCGCGAAGTTGGCCGTGCCGGACGACGCCGGCAGGGCAGCCGCCAGAGGCCGGAGCGGCAGGTTGTAGATGACCGCAGCTTCCCGCGCCACGCCGTAGTGGTTCATCGCGTCGGGACGGTTGGTGCCGATCTCCATCTCGTAGATCGTGTCGTCCCCGGCGCCGCTGATGCTCTCGACGGCGATACCGACCGCGGTCAAGTCCTCCGCGAGACGATGATCGTCCACGTTGGGATTCACGAACTCCCGCAGCCATTGGGAAGAGATTTTCATCGCGCGCCGTCAGCTGCCGCTTGCGGCCCCCAGGCGCCCGGCACCTGAACGCCGAGACCTGAACGCCTCATGCGAACTGCTCCAAAAACCTTACATCACCGTTGAAGAACAACTGAATGTCGTCCACGCCGTACTTGAGAATGGCAATGCGGTCCGCGCCCATGCCGAAGGCAAATCCGCTTATCTTTTTGGGGTCGTACCCATTGTGTTTCACAAACTCGAAAACATTGGGATCGACCATGCCGCAGCCCAGAATCTCGATCCATCCTGTCTGCTTGCAGGGACGACAGGGATCCGATCCCCGCCGGCCGCTGCCTCCGCAGATGAAGCAACTTACCAGCATCTCCGCACTCGGCTCGGTGAAAGGAAAGAATGACGGCCGGAAGCTGGTCTTCACGCTGGATCCGAACAACGCTTTCATCGCATGGTCGAGCGTGCCCTTGAGATCACAGAAGGTAATGTGGGCATCGACCGCCAGCCCTTCGATCTGGTGAAACATGGGCGAGTGACTGGCATCGGGTGGATCGTTGCGATGCACCTTGCCCGGAATCACGATGCGCAGCGGAGGCTTCATCTTCTCCATGGTGCGGATCTGCACGGGGGAAGTGTGCGTGCGCAGCAGGAGCCGCTCGCGTAGCGGCTTGGATTCCTGCCCCGCGATGAACAGTGTGTCCTGTGTGTCCCGCGCCGGATGGTTGGGCGGAAAATTCAGCGCTTCAAAGTTGTAATAATCCGTTTCGATGACCGGCCCTTCCTCCACGGAGTAACCGAGATTGCGGAAGACGGAAACAATCTCGTTCATGGTTCGGATGACCGGATGTTCGGCGCCCAGCGGCCGGCGGATTCCGGGCAGAGTAATATCGAACCTGCCCGCTGCCTGCGCGACTTATCCGGCCGAGGACGATCTCGCCTCAGCCTCGGCGACTGCGTCTTCCACCAGGCTTTTGACCTGATTCACTCTCTGGCCGACCTCGCGCTTCGCGTCCTTAGGAGCCGGCTTAAGCCAGAGGTCGTTGACCTGGGTGAGAACGCCGTTCTTACGGGCCATCCAGCGGTCCCGGAACGCCTTCCAGTCAGCTTCCGTCCTGACCGCTTTGGCTTCATCGTTCAGGGCGGCGCGCAGTTTCTCAACGGCGTGGTCCAGCGCCTTCGCCGTGTAGTCTTTCAGTTTGGGGACGGTATATGCCACGTTCTCTCAGAAACTCATGCCGAATCGCTCGAAACAAGAGCGGCTCGAGGGATCTGCTGTCTCGGAAGCCCCGGGACAGTTTCCCAGCCGCAGCGGGCCCGGAACAACCAGCAGCAGAACAACGGGTCGGCTGGACGAAGCCGCACGCACCGTAAGCTAAGTGCTGATGGCTAAATGCCAAAGGCTGGTTTCTACGCCGCCCCGCCGAGCGCGCCTCTCGCCTGCTCGGCGAGGCTCTTAAAGGCGCCGGGGTCGTTCACCGCGAGATCGGCCAGGATCTTGCGATCCAGTTCCACGCCGCTCCTCTTGAGCCCATGGATGAACTGGTTATAACTCATCCCGTTCAATTTGGCAGCCGCGCCGATACGCACGATCCAGAGCGCGCGGAACTGGCGCTTTCTTTGTTTACGCCCGGAGTAGGCAAACTTAAGCCCGCGTTCTACGGACTCTTTGGCCGCGCGATAGAGTTTCGACTTGGTAAGAAAGTAGCCGCTGGCGCGATCGAGTATCTTCTTGCGCTTGGCGCGGCGCTTGCTTCCCCGCTTGACACGAGGCATGGATTGCTCCTTTTTGCTTCATATTACGGCGGCTGGAGGCAGGAGACTTTGGAGCCAATTTGCCTCTTCACTCACCGGGGCGGCCGCGAGGCCGCGCCAAAAAAGAATACTCGGGGCACGTGCCCCTTCTTAATCCCTTTCCTCTTGCGGCACTGAAGCCTCTGACCCCGAAAAAACCGTTCAGGGTGCCCACTGGCGGCTGCGAATAAATGCTTCTAGTACGGGATCATCCGCTTGATCTTCGGCGTATCGGCGTCGCTCACCAGCACTCCCTGGCGCAGCTTTCCCTTGCGCTTCTGGGGTTTGGAAGTCAGGATGTGCCGCAGGAATGAATGGTGGCGCTTGACCTTGCCCGTCGCTGTTTTCTTGAAGCGCTTAGCGGCGCCTTTGTGCGTTTTCAGTTTCGGCATAGAACTCCGGGAGCCTCCAGCTGGCACCCCGCCCAGGGGGCCTTGGAGAGCATACAGTAGGCGTCTACGGTCAAAATGCCAGATGCCAAATGCGAAACAACTAGGCCGGATTGGCCCGGCCCGCGTCCGGTTGCGACTGCGTCGCCTGCTTGTGTCCGCTGTCCTTCTTGGGCGCCAGAATCGCGTGCAGCGTGTTGCCTTCCTGCCGGGGCCGGAATTCTACCATGCCGCGGTCCGACACATCCCGGATCAGGCGCTCTAGAATCTCCCGCCCCAGATTGGTGCGGGTCATCTCCCGTCCACGGAAGAAGATGGTTGCCTTGACCTTGTCTCCCTCCTCCAGAAAGCGCAGCACGTGATTCTTTTTCGTCTCGTAATCGTGGTCGTCGACGTTGATGCGGAACTTCACTTCCTTGACTACGATCACTTTCTGATGCTTCTTGGCTTCGCGCTCCTTCTTTTCCTGCTGATACAGGAACTTCCCGTAATCCATAATCCTGCAGACCGGGGGATTCGCAGTGGGCGAAATCTCAACCAGGTCCAGATTCTTCTCGCGGGCCATCTTGAGCGCTTCGTAAGGAGGCAGGATGCCGATCTGCTGGCCTTCGTCATCAATGACGCGGATTTCGCGAGCCCGAATGCGCTCGTTCGTGCGGATAAAACGCTTGTCGATACAACCCTCCGTAAGGCGATGAAAGAGTGAAGAGTTTGCATTATAGCATGGCGATTTGGCCCAGGTGCGTTTGGCCAGACAGCTCGCCCGCAGGGTCCGTTACCCGGGGCGCGGGCCACGCAGTCACGCTCTCATAGGGGAAGCGCCGGCTCGCATCTCCTGCCAGCCCTGCCCCAGAAGAGGTCGCTTAGGTACCAAAAGAGGATTCGAGATGGCCCGGCGTAGGAGAATTACCTTCAGCCGGGCATTGTCTTGCTGACGTTCACCGCCGAAACAGGCCGCCAAATAAGGGTTTGACGGGCTGGCCGGAGTGAGATACGCTTGCTTGCGTTCGCAGGGAAGGAGCTCGCCATGCGAAAGCGCCTTCTGCCAGGCGGCATGTTTGCCGTTCTGCTTGTCTGGCCATCCCTCATTTTTGCCCAGGCGGCCGCCGAATCGGCCCTGATCCATTCGCTCTCCTCCACCGCCACAGTGCAGGCCGGGTCCACTCTGAGCCGCTCATTAAACCACGCAAGCACTTCCCTCGGGGTGCGCGTCCAGCAGCGTACGTCAGCGCCCTTCACACACCCTGCGCTGGGTTCCCAGCGGACTGTGGTCAGAAACCATGCGGCCACCAATGTTCATGTCGGCCCTTCGCGGGCGATGGCGCCGGCTTCGGTGCAGGGCGGGTCAACATGCGCTCCGGCGGCCACTGCGAATTCAGCCTCAGAGCCGAAGGCCGGGGCCGGAGCCGAGTCCGCGCCAGGATGCACGGGCGCTCCCGTCAGGCCTGCAAAACCCGAGGACAAGTACAAGTCGTTTGTGACTCTCACGTTCCCGAAGTAGAGCGCGAAGTTGTCCTGGGGGCACAACTCGACACACGGCTGAGCTCTAGACGGGCCGGCCTGTCAGCCCTCCATTGAGCACGCCATCGACCCGAATGCGAATCCATCGGTTGGGAGGGTGGGAACCCAATAGTTGTACGGGAAGGTAATTATCTGTGAGCGCCTCGGTGTGGCCGCTGTTCTGGACGTTCAGGGTGACGGCATCCACCTCCTGGCCGACAAACCCGTACATGAAGTTCAACTTCTTCTGCTCTGCAATCTCCCGCAGCGTCCGGCTCCGCTCGCCCGCAACCTGAGCCGGAACCTGATCGCCCATCGCAGCAGCCGGAGTCCCGGGGCGGGCCGAGTAGGTGAAGACATGCAGATAGGTAAAGGGCAACTCTTCCACCATGCGTCGAGTTTCGTCAAACTCTGCGCCGGTTTCACCGGGGAAGCCCACCATGACGTCAGCTCCAATGGCGGCTGCGGGCATGGCGGCGTGAATCTGGCGAATCTTTTCACGGTAGTGCCAGGGGCGATACTTGCGGTGCATGCGTCGCAGCACCGCGTCGCTGCCCGACTGCATGGGCACGTGAGCATGCTTGGCGATGCGCGGGGAAGTTGCCATCAGCTCGATCAATTCACCACTCCAGTCCATGGGTTCGACCGAACTGAGGCGCAGTTTCTGAAGAGCAGTGCGGTCGAGAACGGCTCGAATCATCTCGGGGAATCCCGGCTGTCTGGGTTTTGCCGTTCTCTCTTGTAGCCGGGCGTCCGAATCGGTGGCGGGTGCACTGGCGGATGGGCCCGCGGGGCTGAAAGCCAGATCCCTGCCCCAGCGGCCGAGATTGATCCCGGAGAGCACTGCTTCGCTATATCCCATCTCGACCAACGCCCGGACTTCGCGCACGATCTCCTCCAGGGGCAGCGAGCGGCTGTGACCACGCACATAAGGGATCACACAGAAGGAACAGCGGTTGTCGCAGCCATCCTGCACCTTAAGGTTGGGCCGGGTACGTGAACCTCGCACGGACGAGCTCTCGAAGACGGGCGCGGCCAACAGCTGGGTGTGGGCAAAGATGTCAGACACGAAAATCCGCTGTTGGTCGCTCGAAGGCCGGCCGGAAGCCGACAAACTTGACGCCGGAACGAAGGAGGAAGACGCCGCAGAACCATTTGTGTCCGGTGTCGCCGGCTGGCCAACCGCCAACGCGCCCAAGAGTTCGGCCAGCTGATGCTTGTGCGAGTTGCCAATCACGCAAGCAACTCCGGGAAGGGCGGCAATCTCTGCCGGCACGCGCTGGGCGTAGCATCCTGTGACCACGATTTGAGCCTGGGGATTGCTGCGATGGATGCGGCGAATAGCAGCGCGGGCATCCCGGTCGGCGGCGGCTGTGACCGTGCAGGTATTGAGCACGATCACGTTCGCCTCTGCCTCCGCCGCGGTCCAGCGGAATCCCCGTTCGTGGAGCTGACGCTCGAGGGCGGCGCCATCCGCTTGTGTGGCGCGGCAGCCGAAGTTGCTGACGTGGAAAGTACTCACGGATTCCATCTTAGCGCACCGCCCACACCCCTGCAGCCGCAGCTGAAAAGAGGAACCCTTGGGCGCCGTGAACTCTCGCTCACGGGCAAGAAAGATTCAGCCGGGAATCGGGAAGACAGGAGGAAGGAGAGCTTGCCGACTCTGGAATCTTACCGATTGTCAGCCCAGTCAGGCCGTCGCCACTTGCCGTTTCTGCATGAAGCATTCGCGGCAGAAGACAGGACGCCCTTGCGTAGGTTTGAAGGGCACGGTGGTCTCCTTGCCGCACTGGGAACAGGTGGTTCGCGTCTCCACCTTGGTGAAGCCGTTACCCTGCCCCGGTGATACCGCTCCCAACACCGACACTCGCTTGGCCTTGCACGCCTTGCAACGCTTCGGCTCATTCTTGAACTGCTTGTCGTGAAAAAACAGCTGCTCCCCTGCGGTAAAGATGAAATCCGAACCGCAGTCGATACATTTCAGTACCTTGTCCTGAAATTCCATTGAGAGATGCTCCCTTCAACCCATCCCCCGCATTCTCGCCAGACTCACTCCCCGTGGCGCGCTCGAATGCAAGGATTATTGCCCCCTCAACTGCCCCAAACACTTTCCCCGACTCGGCCCGCCACGCCCGTTCACGACATGGTCCTGCTGCAACAGCGAGAACAATGATGCCGGCGCGAAACCCAACCGCAAAGGAAACGGGCCGCCACCGGGAGTGGCAGCCCCTGGAACGTCAGTCCTGTTCCTTGCGTGCTTTCTTTCTGCTGCGCTTGCGCGCCAGCGCTTCCTTCACACGCTTCTTCTCGCCAGGTTTCAGGTAGAAGGAGTGACGCTTGACCTCCTTGATGATGTCTTCCTGTTGCACCTTGCGCTTGAAGCGACGCAAAGCATTCTCGAGGGACTCACCCTCTTGAAGTCTGACTTCTGCCAACGCTTGCACCCCCAAACTGGTCCCTTTAGGACGGCATAGTTATTGCAAGGTTCCTGCGGCAAGTCAAGGGGTATGTGGCTGTGCCGCGTTTGCGTGACCGCATACAGTGGTCACAGCCACCTCCCTTTGTGGCTAATAAGTCAGTCGCAACGACAGTTGTAGCTGCCTCGGCGCATACGCATCATGAATCTGCAGCAAGCTTGTCGGAGCCCTGTATTGGCCCGGGAAGATGTTGATTCCAATGCGTTTATCAGTTTGCACGAACTGAGTTCCGGCGCTCTGAAAGCCGTCTTGCGTGATCAGAACCCGGCGGTTGTTGCGGTTGAACAGATTAAAGGATTCCGCCGCCAGTTCTAATTTGAACCGGTCGGAGACATAAATGCGGCGAGTAAGCCGCAAATCGGTGGTGGCGTAATCGGGTCCGAGCAGTGAGTTGCGCCGCCGGCCCGGCAGCCGGTCGTTGGTGTTGTTGCCGTCCTGATTAGCGTCACCGGTCACGGTCGCGCTGACCGGCCTGCCGCTACCGACGGTCACAACCCCGGACATCTTCCAGTTGTTGAATAGGCGGCCCATCCACTCATGCTCACGGCCAAACAGCTTGGGCGCAACCACCCAGGAGAAGGCCAGGCGCTGGCGCTGGTCGGTAACGCTGGAGCCTCTTTCCGCATTCGGCGCATACGAGTTCTGCACCGTGGCTGGATGTCCGGCTACGAGCGCGTCCTGTCCGTCATCGATGGCGTGGGCAAAGGTATAGGACAGCATGAAGTACAGCCCGCTCGTCATCCGCCGGCGAACGGAAAGAGTGGCGCCGTGATAGACGCTGGAAGCGGCGCTCTCGAAAACGTTGATGGACCCAAGTTGCGGGATGGGCCGCGCGAGCGGATTGATGCAGGGTGGAAAAGGGCAGCTCAGGCTCCGCGCCAGCTGCCAGGTTGAGAAAGAATCGACATTGTAGTAAGTGCCCAGAAAGTTGGCCCCGGATGGGTCAAACACGGGGTAGGAAACGCTGACCGGCGCAGGCAGATTCACGTCCCGCGCCCGGATCAGGCCGACACCGTGAACATACATGTAAGAAACACCGACGGCCAGCCGGTGCGCGACCTGGCGCTCTACGCTGAGGCTGGCCTGCTGCACCCTGGGGGTCTTGAAATTGTGCGAGAACGCGGCCACATCCGCCTCCTCCAGCTGTGCGAGTCCAGCGGGAGAGGCGCAGAACGCGGCGTTCGGCGCGCAACCCACCAGTGGATTGGGATACTGCGGGAAGATCTGGTGATCGAAGGAATTGTTGTTGTTGAGAAAGAGAAGGGTTCGCCCGAGTCCGTTCTCGCCCTGGACGGCGGAATTGTAGATCTGGGGAATGCGGGTATAGAACAGGCCGTAACCGGCGCGAATCACCATGGGACGGGCGTTCCCGAGGGAATAGGCCAGGCCGGCGCGCGGCGCAACGTTGGTGGTGTTGAAAGGAACCTTGCTCGCATCCGGCCACAGCGGATTGGGTTGCAGTCCCTGATTGGTGAACGTTTGCAGATCGTAGCGCGCGCCAAGGCTTACCGCCAGGTGATCATTTACGCGGATCGTGTCCTGGGCAAAACCCGCGTATTCATTGCTGTCCGGGTGTGTCACCGCCGGACCGAAGCTCTGCAAATAATAGTGCGGCACCCGGTGGGCATAGGCGCGAAGGGGCGTAAGTTCCAGCCCGCCCTCTCGGGGCTCAAAGGTAAATGGATTCACCTTAATGGGATCAAAGATGTACTCCCCGCCGCTCAACGAAGGGAAGAAGTTGTAGATCCAGGTCAGCAGCACGTCGCCGCCGAACTTCCATGAGTTCCGCTTGCCGTCGAGGCTCAAGGTCTCACCCAAGTGCAGGCGGTGCTCCCGCGTCTGGCGCGGCAGAATGGAAGAACGGCCAAAGCCGTCAATCAGATTGGGGATTTTTGTCAGCGGGTCGGTGCTGTTGGCGGACGATACCTGCAGGTCGCGCGAGAACTGGCCATGCAGCCGGCTGACCGCGCGCATCGACAAATTGCTGGTCAGGGTTAGGGAGGCGCTTTCGGTAGAAACGTCCTCTTCTCCATTATCGCTGACTCCAAAATTGGTCAGCGGGCTGGCCGGATCGAGGAACACGTTGTTGTGTCCGTAGTAGCGCGAGGTATTCAGGCGCAGGGAAAGATTGTTGTGTTGCGATGCCGCCAGGTCCAGCTTCAGGAAACCGGCGTTGCCCAGCATCGACGCGTGAAAGGTTCCCGCCTGCCTGGAAAGCTGCGCCGCCGTGGCCCTTACCAGCGCCTCGTCCGTCGCTTCGTAGTCTCCCGGCGTGGCTGGTCCGGCGCTGGCCTGGGGGACCACGGCCGAGCCTCCGTCGGCAAATCGCACCACCACCGGGATGTGAAAATTGTGCTGGTCAAATCCGGCAAAGAAGAACATCCGGTTACGGCGCAGAGGCCCTCCCAGCGTGAAACCGAACTGCTGCTGCTGGTCATGGGGCTTGAAGTCCATAAAAGGATGACGGGCCGCGAGAGCGCTGTCGCGCAGATAGTAGAAATTGGTGCCGTGCAGCCGGTTGGAGCCGGATTTCGTAATCACATTGACGACCGCCCCACCGGCCCGCCCTAACTCGGCGCCGTAGGTGTTTGAAGATACGCGGAACTCCTGCACGACTTCGTTGGAAAACTGATAGGGCGCGCGATAGCGGCCGCGCGCCTGCCCAAAGAACGCGTTGTTATTGTCCCCGCCGTCCACCAGATAGCTCGACTGGAAACCGCGGATCCCGCCAAACGCCAGGTCGCCATTGGACCCGGAGGTCAGACCGCGCGGATCCTGGGTCACTCCGGGCGTGAGCAGCGCCAGATCGGCATAGCGCCGGCCGTTGAGCGGCAATTCGGCGATGGCGCGCTCGTCAATCATCGAGGAGACACCACTGGGCTGGGTCTCCACCAACGGTGGATCGCCCGTCACCGTCACTGTTTCCTGCGCTCCGGCAACTGTGAGCTTAAACTCCAATTCAGCGGCGCCGCCCACGTCAACGTGCAAGCGTGCGGTCTGAGGCGACATGCCTGGCGACTCCGCACGCGCTGAATAGTCGCCGGGCGGCAGCAGATCGAGGACGAACCTTCCCGCCCCATCGGTACTCGCGGCGTAACGAAAGTTGGTTGCGGTGTTGACCAGCACCACCGTGGCCGCGACGATATGCCCTCCGGAGCTGTCGGTCACGGCGCCGCGCAGGGCTCCAGTGGCGGCATCCTGGGCTGAGGCGTACGTACCGGCGACAACAAGGGCCGGCACCAGAGAGGACAAGCGAAGGCGCAACATGGGACTCGCCATCGATCCGAGATAACGAGTCCAGACCGTGAAGGGAACGTCCTCTATTTATCACGAAACGTCCATCAGCGGAGTGCTGGATGACTCTCTTTTTTCCAAGAGTCCCAAGTCGGGAATCAGGCGGCCGGCAGGATCGTCAGGCTTTCCCCTGCAACCTCTGTCGTACCGCGTTTTCCACCCTTTGCAACACCTCGTCCTCAGAGAGGTCGGACGAGTCGATGATCACGGCATCGGCGGCGGGAACCAGGGGAGAAGTGGCGCGAGTGCGGTCGCGGCGGTCGCGGTCCCGCAGTTCGGCCGCCATGGCCTGCGCCGAAGCGCCAGTCAGGTTGTGCTGTTTCATTCTCCGCTGCTCTCGGACAACGGGATCGGCGTCCAGGAAGATCTTGACGTCCGCTGCGGGAAAAACTTTGGTCCCAATATCTCGCCCTTCCATGACCACGCCGCCGCCTGCTCCCATTTCCTGCTGGCGAGCGACCATTTGCCGGCGAACTGCGGGATGGACCGAAACCCTGGATGCTGCCTCGGTGACGTCTGGCTCCCGCACACGCTGGCTCACGTCGCGGCCGTCGAGCAGGACCCGGTTACCGCCCAGGTTGGGCTCCAGCTGAATGCGGGAGTTTTGCGCCAGCCCGACCAGAGCGCTTTCGTCGTCGAAGGAAACATCCCATTCGATCGCCTTGAGTCCCAGGGCGCGGTACATGGCCCCGCTTTCGAGATTTACATAGCCCAGCTTGCGGGCCAGCCGCGACCCGATTGTGCTCTTGCCTACTCCGGCTGGACCGTCGATGGCGATGATGAGCTTGCGCGTGGAATCGGGCATCGCGTGCAGTAGGATTGTACACGCCATGCCGGATACCGGATCACGGCGCGGAGGGAACTTTGGCTGAAAACCACAGGAGAATTCACTCGTTCACGGCCATTGTGGTGGCGCTCCTGAGCGCGCTGAACGCGCATGCCCAGCTCGACAAACTGAAGCAACCAAGGCGCGCCCGTCTAGAGTCGGCCGTAGCCGGATTCATGGCAGCAGGCAGTATTCCGGGCGTATCGGTGGCCGTGGTGGAAAACGGGGAACTGGAATGGTCGCAAGGACTCGGCATGGCTGACCTGGAAAACTTCGTTCCGGCCACGTCCCAAACCCTCTTCCGGCTGGCTTCAATTTCGAAGTCTCTCACCGCAACCGCTGCCCTGCAGCTCTGGGAGCGCGGCAAACTTGATCTGGATGCGCCGGTGCAGAAATATTGTCCCGCCTTCCCGCAGAAACCGTGGCCCATTACCACGCGCCAGCTGCTCGGGCACCTGGGCGGAATCCGGCACTACAAATCAGACTCTCAGGACGATCCGGAGACCGGCAATACCAGGCATTTCGACAATCCGATTGAAGCCGGGCTGCATTTCTTTGCCAATGACGCACTAGTGGCGCAGCCCGGAACCAAATTCAATTACTCCACCCATGGCTTTACGGTGATCGGCTGCGCGATCGAGGGTGCGTCGGGCGAAAAATACGTGGACTTTGTGCGTAGAAACGTTCTGGAGCCGGCAGGCATGACGCGGACCCAGACGGACGACCGCCTGGCAATTATTCCCCAGCGCACGCGCTTTTATCACAAAGATCAGTCCGGACGGGTGGTAAACGCTGAACCGCTGGACTCCAGCTACAAGATTCCCGGAGGCGGCTGGCTGTCCTCGGCGGACGACATGGCGCGATTTGAGGTTGCCATTCTGCACGATGTGCTGCTGCGGCGCGCCACGCGGGATCTGATGTGGACGCCACAGAAGCTCGCGGACGGTTCCACGTCGGAATACGCTCTGGGCTGGGGGACCGGCAAAAGTCTGGGCGAACCGGATGTAGGCCACGGCGGCGGGCAGCAGGGCACCAGTACATTCTTCATGATTCTTCCCCAACGCGGGACTGGAGTCGTCGTGCTGGTCAACATGGATGGCGCAGATTCCTCGTCCCTGGCCACAGAACTCATGAAGATTCTCATGGGTCCGCCAGGACAGAAGTAGGGCAAAGCCTGAGACGGCCTGACAGATGGCACGAGGGCACAAGGAAGGAGCAGCGCTGTTGTCCTCTGCAGATCCTTACCACACCCGGCAGGCGTTGTCGCGCACCATCGGCTGTCCGGCGTGGCAACTGAAGGCGTGGGCGAATTCCGGCATGTTCCCCAGAACGTTGTTGACGCGGTAGCGGTCGAGGGAGTGGCCCTGGGTCATCACCGCGGTGCGGGCCAATTCCGGACGGATATCTCCGCACCACACGTTGGCATAGGCCAGGAAGAAGTTCTGCAATTGGGTGACGCCGTTCTCCGCCCGGTCGTCGAGACCTTTGCCTTCTGCCTGGAGAGTATTCTTCAGGCCGGCGAGAGCGATATGCATTCCGCCGTTGTCCGCCGTGTCTTCGCCGGCGGAGAGCTGGCCATTCTGCTTTACGCCCGCCTCGGGCACATCCTGGGTGTATTGATCCGTGATGCACCGGTCGCGCTGGTCGTAGTTGGCAGCGTCGGCGGCCGTCCACCAGTCTTTCAAGTTGCCGTCGGCGTCGAATTTGCGTCCCTGATCGTCGTAACCGTGGATGATTTCATGTCCAATCACGGCCCCGATGGCGCCGAAGTTCACCGCATCGCCGGCGGATGCATCAAAAAACGGCGGCTGCAGAATGCCGGCCGGGAAGTTAATGGTGTTGTGCTGGGGATCTTCGTAGGCGTTTACCGTGGGCGGCGTCATAGCCCACTCATTACGATCTCTCGGCTGGCCGATCTCGGAGATGCGGCGCCTCATTTCGAAGGCGGAGGCGCGCTGCACGTTGCCCAGGAAGTCATCGCGCTTGATCACCACCGCCGCATAGTCGCGCCAGCGATCGGGGTACCCGATCTTGTCCACCTGGGCCGCCAGCTTGGCGTGAGCAGCCTTCCTGGTTGCGTCTGACATCCAGGAGGCGGCCTCGATGTCCTGGTCCAGTGCCGTCTTGATGGCGTTGACCAGGCGCAGCATGCGCTCCTTGCTGTCGGGCGGGAAATACTTGGCCACGTAGGCCTGGCCGACGGCCTCGCCCAGATCCGTGTCGGCATGGATCGAGCAGCGCCGCCAGCGCGGTTGCAGCTGCTGCGTGCCGCCCAGCGTACGTCCGAAGAAGTCGAAATTCTCCTCGACGAAGGGCTGGCTCAGCAACGGAGCCAGCGAGTGCAGCGTGGACCACCGCAGGTACGCTCGCCATTCCTCGATCGAGCGCGACCGCAGCAGCCTCTCCATCTCCCGAAAAAACGTGGGCGCCGTCACGAGATATTGCGGAGAGGAGGGAGCCTGCATGGCGGCAAGATAACGTCGCCAATCGAAGGACGGGGTAAGCGCCTGCAGCTGTGCCAGGGACATCTTGTTGTTCAGGTTCTTGGGATCGCGCCGCGCCACAATGTCCATGGCAGCTCTGGCCAGTTCCGTCTCCATGTCCAGCACCGTCCGCGAATCGGCCGCCGCCTTCGCCGCCGGGTCGCCGCTTAGCTCCAGCAGGCGGGCTACGTGCTTCCCATACTTTGTGCGAATCTCCTTCGATTTGGCATCGTCGTCCAGATAGAACTCGCGCCCGGGCAACGCCATGCCCGATTGATCCAGAATGGCCAGGTTCGTAGTCGCGTCATCGAGACCGGGCTGCGAGTAAATGCCAAACACCACCCCCGGATAGTAGGCATCGATGTAGTTCAGGTTGGCGGGGCGGATCGTCTGGTGCAGCGAAGCCAGCAGTTCAGGCAGCTTCGATTTGTTCTTCAATCCAGCGATGCGCTCGAGCTCGGGCCGAAGCGGCGTGAGGCCCGCCTTGTTGATGGCATCTTCGTCCATGCAGGCGACATAGTAGTCGCCCACCTGCCGCTGCACCGCGCTGCGACTGGGCGACGCCTGAGCTGATTCTTCCAGCGTCTGATGCACGGCCGCGATATTCCACAGGGCCAGCGAGTTGAAGGTGCCCCACGCGCCCTGGTCCGCCGGGATCGGGTTGGCCTGGACCCACTTGCGGCACGCGTACTGGAAGAAGTCGGTGCAGGGATCGAGAGACTTGTCCACCTGGTCGATGCTGAAATGCTCCAGGCCTGGCATCGGGCCGGAGACCGGCGCGGGGGCTGACTGGGCCAGGCACACGGCACACAGGGCTAGGGCGGATATCAGAATTGCGCGGCAAGGCATGGCAGCGGCCTCCCAGGGCAAAGCGGCGTGTAGATAGACGCGTCAGCGCTGAAATGGTAAGTCGGTTTCGCGTTATCCTCTGCCGGGACGCGCGGAAGCCGTCTTCCTCATGCTGGTGCGGCCCGTGCCGGATCGTAGCTCCGCGATCTGCAAGAGTGACCGGCTGCCGGCGCGGAGAAAATCTAATTCGCGGGCGGCCTGCAGGGCGTGGATCGCCTCCCGGACGCGCGAGCGCGGAACAAAATGGCCGAAAAACGATTCGATTTCCTGTTGCTCGGCGGCGATCACGCAGTCCAGGTACTTGGAAAGCAGGGCGGAAAGCGCCTGGGGCACGGACAGCCCGATGCCCTCACGCACGGCCTCGGGCGCCCAGCGGTAGAGCACATCCCAGAACGCTCCCTCACCCGGCTTGTAGTCCACCCGGGTGATCCGCAGCCTTGACCAAAGCTCCCCGAGCGACTTGTCTACGGCTGCCGTGGACAAGCCTCCTGCCAGCGCCTCCATCAGCCTCTGCTTCGAAATCGGTCCGCTGCGGCGGACCACTTCATATACGTCGCAAGCCAGTTGCGAGTAGCTGGACCGTGATCCCGGCTGCGGCGCCTGCCGCGGATTCCGCTCCCCCACCAGGGCATAAAAGTAGGGAAAGATCGACCCCGCCAGCAGAAACGCGTTGTTCTCCTCGAACAGCCTGGCTTCATAGGCGTCGTGGTTGCGCAGCAGACGGATCATCATGCCGCTGGCCTCCTGCGCGCGCGCATCGGCGAAGGCTTGCCGCTGGGTGGGCAGATGGTCGTCCGATCCTACCCAGGCGCCGATAAAGGTCGGGATCAGCAGCGGTGGGCGGACGGGGTACATCAGGCAGAAACCGGCTGACTCGATGAATCGACGCGCTTCCTCCTCGGTGCGCAGCGCGTGCCCATCCAGATGCCACTTCGCCCGCCGCAGCTGATCGAGTTCCTGATCGGTCATAGAGCAGCTTCGAGCCCCCGAGCTCCTGGGGCAGCGGTATAAGGACCGCTTCGAGTGATAGACGAGAAGCGTGCCGTCTGTCACCTTCACCCACGCCGGTTCAGGCGCACGCTAAGAGCGCCGTCCGGTGGCGCGTGGCCGTGAAGCGCTGAAAGCCGTCCCTCGCGCCGATCCTTCTACCTCGCGTCAGATTCTCTTGAACGCCTTCTGAATCTCTTTCATCGAGTATCGCAGAACCACGGGCCGGCCGTGGGGACAGGACATGGGACACTCGGTCTTCGCCAACTCTGCCAATAGCCACTCCATCTTGGTCTGCTCCAGGGGCATGTTTACCTTGATGGCGGCATGGCAGGCGATGGAGGCCGCGATCCGGCCTCGAATTCGCTCCAGATTCAGGGCCTGTTCCTCGCGGGAAAGCTGTTCCAGCAGTTCGTGCAGCATATGTTCGACCGCCGCCGCGTCCACGCCGGCGGGAGCGATCTTCACCGCGATGGTGCGGGCGCCAAAGGGTTCCATCTCGAAGCCGTTGCTGGCCAGTTCCCCGGCAATCTCCTCCAGCACCGCCTGCTGCGCCGGGGCTAGTTCCAGCAGCAGAGGCATCAGCAGGCGCTGGCTCTCCACCTTCTGCGCCGCCCGCTGCCTGACAATCTTCTCAAACAGCACGCGCTCGTGCGCCACGTGCTGATCGATGATCCACAGCCCCTCCTCGTTCACCGCCAGAATGAACGAGTTGCGAATCTGCCCCAGGGGTTTGAGCGATGCCAGACCCGGCGCCAGGCCTGCGGCGGATTCTGTGGTCTCCGCAAGCGGGGGAGCGCAGCCGTCGTTCGGGACTGGTTCCGGAGCGCGCGCCAGGGACAACGCCGCATTCCCTTCCACCGCAAAGCCTTCCCTGAACTGAAACCGGCCGCTCTCCGGAGGCAGCGCCGAAGCCTGAAGCGTGAAAGCCTGAGCCGGCGCCGGAGCGTACAGGTCGCGCCACGGTTGGGAGCTAGCGTTGATCCGCCCACGCACTCCCGGCGTCAGCGACGGGCTGGCGCTGGGATGAGCGCTGATTTCCACCGCGAATTGCGGCACCGGCCGCGCCTTCATCAGCGCCGAGCGCACCGACTCGCGGACAAAGTCGTGCATGACGCTTTGCTGGCGGAAGCGCACTTCGGTCTTCGAGGGATGCACGTTGACATCTACTTCTTCGCTGGGCAAATCCAGAAACAGCAGCACCACGGGATAGACCGTTGGCGGCAAGATGTTGCGATAAGCCTCGGCCAATGCGTGCTGCACCAGCCGGTCGCGGATCAGGCGGCCGTTCACGAATACATAGATTGAATTGCGGTTGAGCTTCTGAATCTCGGGCTTGGAAACAAATCCCCGCACTCGCAGTTCGCCCCAGCCCGGCGTGTCGCGTGGCCGCCCCGAGCTGCCGGCCGCAGCGCTCTCCGCGCCCGCGGCTTCCTTCCGCCGCCAGGGAGGGGGCTGAGGCAGCCCCTGGCGCTCTAGTGGCTGCACCGCCGCCACCGGGATCAGTTGGTCCAGCACCTCCTTGCCGAAAATCTGGTATACGCGCTCACTCTGTCCGGCCACCGGCGAGGCGACCAGCATGGCGCTGGCCGCGGAATGCAGCTCGAAGTGCTTGCCGGGATGGGCGAGAGCGTAGTGGGTTACCAGCGATGCGATGTGCGAAAGCTCAGTTGATTCCGCCTTGAGAAACTTGCGCCGTGCCGGCGTGTTGAAGAACAGGTCGCGGACTGCAATGCTGGTCCCCGCCGGAACGCCCGCTTCCTGCACCTTGAAAATCTTGCCGCCGTTGATCTCGATCACCGTGCCCGATGCTTCCTCCGGCGCACGGGTCTCCAGGCGCAGGCGCGAGACCGAGGCGATCGACGGCAGCGCCTCGCCCCGGAATCCCAGCGTAGCCACGCGCAGCAGGTCCTCGGCATTCCTGATCTTGGAAGTGGCATGCCGCTCAAACGCCAGCAGCGCATCATCCCGCACCATGCCGCTGCCGTTGTCGGTGATCTGGATGAGCCTCTTGCCCCCCGCTTCCACCTGCAGCACGACGCGGGTCGCACCCGCGTCCAGCGCGTTTTCGAGCAGCTCCTTGACCACCGAAGCCGGCCGCTCCACCACCTCGCCCGCGGCGATCTTATTGGCAACGTGCTCGGAAAGAACGTGGATTTTGCCCATGATGCGGGAACCGGAATTGCACCAGTGTCGCAGATGGACCTGGGGGAAGCAACGCGCGCCGGGCGATGGTAAAGCCTACCCACATCGTATCCCCCTAGCGAAGTCGAGGCGACTGCGTGAGAGACGAGGAGGAGGGACGACAATCAAACCCTGGGAGGGATCTCATCCTTGAGGCCGGAATTCCACCGCCAGCGTAGTCTCGACCACCGCGGGAGCGCCCTTGATCCGAAAGGGTCGGAAGCGCCACCAGCGCACCGCATCCATGGCCGCAGCGGTCAATCCATCCACGCCCTTCACGGGATAAATATTGACCACCGAGCCGTCGTCCGCCACCACCGCCCCCAGCGAGACCGTGCCCTGCAGATTGGCTCGCCGGGCTACCTCGGGATACACCGGATCCACACGCCGCACCAGCAGCCTCTCCATGACCTCAGCCGGGACTCGCGCTGCGGGCGGGTGCGCATGCGCATCGACCCTGGCCGTGCGCGACTCAAGCTCCTGCCACGCCCGGCGCCATTGCCAGGCCGCCACCAGCGCCACCACCAGAAACGCCGCCAGCGCCCGCGCCAGCAGGCGGCGGGACGACGCGTCCAGAACCAGGATCGAAGCCGGCCGGCGCCGGCTCAGGTAAGGGGCAGAAGCCAACCGTCGCCCCTGGGTATGGAGGGCCAGTGGCTCCAGCATCGTCGGCTGCGGTTCTTCCACTCCTGCCCAGCGCCGGATCATGTAGCGCTGGTCGCGCGAGAGTCCCAGGAATTCCAGGCCACAGCGCATCTGATCGTGATGCCGCACCACCGCCTTGGTCTGCAGCGGGCGCGACTGGCTGGGTAACTGCAGCGCCACCGCCACCCATTCCCCCATCTGTAGTTCGCCGGCAAGCACGGCGGCTACGCCACCCTCTGCAAGATCAAGGGAACGTCCGGGAATGCTGGCTGGCACTCCCGCCCGCAAGACGGTGACATCGACTGGAACTGCAATGGGATAGCGAGGCAGACGGCGGCGCACACCGCCGCTCTGGGATGAGGGTTGTCCCGTCACGGTGCTC
>CAYOZX010000033.1:0-19877 GCA_964408515.1 uncultured Acidobacteriaceae bacterium
CCTCAGCCAAGGGCGGCTAAGGCAATGGCCGATCAGGCCAGCAACCTCAACTGTTGCTGGATGGAGGCCAGGGAGTGGCGTTCATCAACCTCTCCCGTCCCTTTAGCGGCACGTTCCAAGTGGGCCTCCAGCGCCGCGACCTCCGCCGGAGTGAGCTGGTGCCGGGCCTCGTCCAGCAGCCGGTGGCATCGTTCCTGCAGAACCGCGGAACTTTCTTCCGCCCTTCGCAGCCAGTAGTATGCCGAACCCGGGCTGCTTTCAACCTCGTTGCCCTGCAGATAGGCGAGACCCACGGAGAATTGCGCCGCGGCAAAGCCCGCCTCAGCGGCGCGCAGACAGCTTTGCAAATAATTTTCCTGTCGAGAAGACCGCTCCGGGCCGCCCCGTCCGAGACCGTCGCGGGCGTTGTAGAGAACGAACAGCAGTTCAAAGCGGTTGGATACATTCATCTTGTCAAAGATGCGGAACAGGTAGTTCTTTACTGTGTGCTCGCTGAGATGGAGCTCGTCTGCGATTTGCTTGTTGCTGCGGCCCTGGGCGGCGCACTCCGCCACCTCCAGTTCGCGCTTGGAAAGAATGCTGACCTTGTCGTCATCAATCCCGTCGCAGGATGGGCTGCTGCGCAGTGAGGCCAGCAGGTAGTCGGCTTCTCTGCGTCCCGCCCAGATCTCGCCGCGGCGGACACGCTCCACGCAGGCCCGAAGCTCGGATGGGGGCTCTGTGCGGCAGAACACTCCCTTGGCGCCGCAGCGAAAGGCGGCGAGAATCGAATCTCTGGCGCTGACGTCGACCAACACCACGATTTCCACGCGGGGCTGGCGGGAGTGCACGGCGCGCACCACCTGCAATCCAGTCTTGGCGCCGCTGTCGAATTCCGCACTGATCAGTGCGACATCAGGCTTCCCGGATGAGCAGGCGGCCGGAACTTCTTCTCCCGCGCTGGTGATGATATCGAAGCGGCCATCATGGCCGAGTGATTCTGCCAGAAGATTGGTGGAGAGCCGGTTGCGGTCCGCGATCAGGATGCGGACTCGTTCTTCCGGGGTAACGGAGGCCGAGGGAGAAGACAGCACCATAAGGGTCCCTAATGCAAAACTGTGATGGCTGATCTCACACCGGCCAGAATGAGGAGAACTGCCCGAACGCCAAGTTGACTGAAGGGCCGGCAGACGCCTTCGCGGCGTCGCGGCCAGCGTTAGTGTCGACGCACTTCGTGCTGGATTGAACTTCGCTGCATAGAGTCTATCGCACCATGCCCGGTTAGGGAATCGGAAAACTCCTGTAGTCCCTCCTGCAAAAACGCGGGAGAAGATCTTCCCGGTACAGGTGGAGAATTACCCGCTTGCGAGTTCGGGCCGCGCTCACTAGCGTGAGGCTATCTCACAAGGAACGGGCAGGTACTGTGGATGGCCTGAGGGGGCGGAGGGTGTTCCGCCGATTTTGTCTTGCCGCGCCAGCGCTCTTCCGATGGAGAGATGAGGAGGAGCATCAGGAAATCGGCTGTTGCAGCAATGTCGGGATGGGCGGGTTGTTCATCTTGACCAGCCGGGTTCCACCGCTGGAAGCAGAAGTTCGGGTCGAGATCGTCCTCCCGGCGTTCGATCCCGCAGCGCGGGAAATCCGTCTTAATTGTGCGGGTCGAGTCATCCGCACACAGGATTCCCGGCATCTATGGGCTGCAGGGTTCGCAGTCGTCGGCGGCTTCGAGTGGGCAAGGCGAAATCTTCATGGGACAGGACACCCCCTTGAGGATTATCAGTTGCGCGACTTCTTACCGGTCCGGGTTGGGACTGAGAGGGCGAAGCTGTAATTGCCCGGGCCGACGGCAGCTTTATTGAATGCCCGACATAGGCGGTCTGCGATCCAGTCAGGACCAGTGGAAGCCGGAAGTGGAGGTAATGTGATTACTACCCCGATGGTTCGTGCGGCGTGGTTCGCCCTGGTGTTGCTGGGCGCAGTGGGTTTGTTGTTCGCGCAGAATACGCCTGGTCCGACAAATGTTCCCCTTGGCGCAAGCGGGGCAGCGCCGGCGGCGCCCGCCCGCCAGGATGACAGCGACCGCCCCGCTCTGCAGGAGCGGTACTCACGTTACCAGGTTACGAGGAGTGACGTTCTGTCCCTCTCGTTTCCTCTCTCGCCTGAGTTCAACCGGCAGGTGACGGTGCAACCGGATGGGTACATCAATCTCCAGGGCACACACAGCGTATACGTACAGGGCATGACGGTGCCGGAGATCGTACAGGCGCTGAAGCAAGCCTACAAAGGCGTGCTCAAAGATCCCATCATCGACGTGGACCTGGCGGACTTTCAGAAGCCCTACTTCATTGCCGGCGGCCAAGTGAACAAGCCCGGGCAGTACGATTTGCGGCACGACACCACGGTCTCGCAGGCACTGGCGATCGCGGGCGGGATCACGTCAGGCGGCAAGACGCAGGTATTTCTCTACCACCATTCCTCTCCCGGCTGGATTGAGGTCAAGAAACTCAACGTCAAGGAAATCTACCACGGGAAAAACGTCAATGAAGATGCCCGCCTGCAACCGGGAGATACGCTTTTTGTCCCTGAGAAAATGATCACGATGTTCCGAAAGTACATTCCGTATTCGGTGGGCACGGCTTTCAATCCGCAGGCGGCGTTCACGCAGTGAACTGCAGACCGTTCCTGGAAGGTCCATCAAGCCGGAAATCGAGAAGACCATGACCCAGCCGCACCCCGCTTACCTGCTGGAAGGATCGACGAATGAGACGACCCTGCGCGATTTGGTCACGCCTCTGTTCCGGCATCGCCGGCTGGCCGCAACGTGCTGCGTCGCAGGTCTGGTGTTGTCGCTGGTTGCCGCATATTTAGCCTCCCGCAACTACGAATCGCGGATGGAAGTGCTGGTCAATCGCGAAAGGCTTGACCCGGTCGTAACCACCGAGGCCACCAGCCAACTCCCACAGCTTGCACCGCAGGTCACGGAAGAGGAAATCAATTCTGAAGTCGAATTGCTGCAGAGCCGCGACGTGCTGGAAAAGGTTGTTCAGGCCAGCGGTTTGCAAAAGGCTACATCCGATTCATGGATCAGCAAGTTCCTTCAGGAGCGGGATGAGAACAGCAGGATCTCCAAGGCGATCGAAAAGCTGGGCAAGCAAGTGAAAGTCAAGATCGTACCCAAAACCAATCTGATCAAGGTAAGTTACCGGTCCCGGGATCCGCGCCTGGCATACGCCGTGCTGAACAACCTGGCAAATCTGTATCTGGAAAAGCATGTCGCGGTACACCGGCCGGCAGGATCCTACGAGTTCTTCAGCAAAGAGGCGGAGCGCTACCGTCAAGCGCTGCAGGAGTCGGAAACCCGCCTGGCCAGTTTTGCGAACGAGGAGCACCTGGCCGCGCCCGATGAAGAGCGCACCAACCTGGGTCTGAAACTGGCGGACTCGGTGGCGTCGCTGCATCAGGCAGAGCAAACCATCGCGGTGGACCAGCGACGCATCAGCAACTTGCAGGCACAGATGCAGGCTACGCCGCAACGCTCGACGACACAGCAGGTGTCGAACGCCGCGGACCAACTGTTGCAGCAACTGCAGGGAAACCTGGTCAACGCCCAGGTGCGGCGCGGCCAGCTGCTCATGAAGTACGACCCGAACTATCCCCTGGTCCAGCAAGTGGACCAGGAGATCAAGCAGACGCAGAATGCGATTGCGGACGCGGAACGAACGAAGTATGTGAACCAGACGGTTGACCGCGACCCCACCTATGAATTTCTGCGCGAAGATCTGGCGCGCACCCACGCGGACCTGGCCTCGCAAAAAGCCAACGCTGCCGCTCTCGCGCGTTCGATTACGAACCTGCGGCAGCACATGGTCGAGCTCGAGCAGATGGGGCTCAAGCGGGCAGACCTGGTGCGGGAGAGTAAAGCCAACGAAGCCAACTATCTGCTCTATTTGTCGAAGCGGGAACAGGAACGGACCTCGGATGCGCTGGACAGCAAGAGAATTGCCAACGTCGCCATCGCCGTGCCACCCGCCGTCCCGTCGTTCCCGGTACACAATCCCGTTCTCATCGGGCTGGCAGGTTTTCTTCTCTCGGTTGTGTCCGGAATGGCTGCGGCCTACGTAGCCGAGTACATGGATCCGTCATTCCGCACGCCGGCAGAGGTCGCCGAGGTCCTGAAGCTGCCCCTGGTGGTCGCAATTCCCAGATTGAGGGCATAACCCACTCATGTTTCTCAGCCACTACAAATTGCGTGAACTGCCTTTCGGCGTCACACCCGATCCCCGCTACCTTTTTCAGAGCCGGACGCACCGGGAGGCTCTGGCCTCACTGTACTGCGGCGTAATGGCGGGCCGAGGCTTCATGACCTTGATTGCCAAGCCCGGTATGGGAAAGACATCCCTCCTCTTCCAGTTGATAAAGCGCATCAGTTCGCTGGCCAAGACTGTATTTCTGTTCCAGACGCAGGAAAGCCCGCGCGATTTTCTGCGCAGCCTCATGGCGGACCTGGGAGAACCAGACGAAGATGGCGATCCGGTGAAGATCCATGCCCGACTGAATCAGATGCTGCTGCGCGAATACCGTTCCGGGAAGCGTTTTGTGCTGGTGGTGGACGAGGCGCAAACCCTGGACACCCCGGTGCTGGAGGTGGTGCGCATGCTCTCGAATTTCGAGAACTCGGCGCAGAAACTGATCCAGATCATTTTGGCGGGACAGCCGCAGCTGGCGCGTGTGCTGGCCTCTCCGGAGCTGGAGCAGCTACGGCAGCGGCTCAGCGCCGTGGCGCGACTCAAACCCTTCAATCCGGACGAAACCAGCAACTATATCGAGCACCGGCTGCGGGTGGCGGGGTACGAGTCTAACGAACCGCTGTTTACACCGGCCGCCATGGCGCTGATCGCGCGTTCCAGCCGGGGCATCCCACGCAACATCAACAACATCTGCTTTAACGCGTTGGCGCTGGGATGCGCCCTGAATGAGCGGCACATTCCGGCAGAACTGGTACGTTCGGTTCTGGCCGACCTGGATCTCCTTTCCCTGGTGCATGACGAGCCAGTTCACCTGCAGAGCACGAGTGAAGTCAACGACAGCGAGCCGCCCGAAAAGAAGCGATGGAACCGGGTGTCCCCGCGGATCGAGGTACAGTGAGCAGAAACTTTGAGTTGATGCAGAACATAGGCCTGGGCCTGGAGGAATCGGCAGGGACGGAGGTCCCCCATGCCCATCCCTTGCCGGTGAAACGGCACACGCGGGTGGCGCGGATTCCGCAGCAGTTCGATCCGGTGGCGCAGCAGGAATGCCTGCAACTGGTGCAGAGACTCTTTCTGTTACGCGCCGAGCCGCCCCATTGCGTCGTGTTCGCCGGTATCGAGCACGGAAGCGGCTGCAGCTGGGTTTGCTCCAACGCTGCGGAGTTACTGGCTGAAAACACACCCGGCACGGTCTGCCTGGTCGAGGCAAACCTGCGTTCTCCTTCGCTGACGCGGACGTTTGGCGTGGTCAACGGACGCGGTTTGACCGATGCTCTTCAGCAGGATGGCGCGATAGCGGAGTTCGCAAGGCCGATCCGGCGAGGCAATTTGTGGCTGCTCTCCTGCGGTTCCGCCGCCCCGAACCTTCCCGCCTTGCTCAATTCGGAACGTTTGAAAAAGCGGCTCGCGGAATTGACCACGCAATTCGACTACGTTGTCATCGACGCTCCTCCACTGCGGGAGTACGGAGACGCCGTAACCCTGGGATGGCTCGCGGATGGCCTGATCCTGATTCTTGAGGCCCATTCGACACGCCGGGACTTTACCCGCCAGATTGCGGACGCTCTAAAGGGAATCCAGGTGAACATTCTGGGCGCAGTCCTGAATAAGCGTAGGTTTCCGATCCCACGCTCGGTCTACAAGCATCTGTGAGATGTGAAAGGCACTGCGACTCTTGTTCGGGACTTCGCGCATTTCTTCGATTCGCGTCCTGATCCCTTCAACCTAAATCCATGGCAGCGCGGTAAGAGCAATCTTCTGAGGCTGGTGAATGTTCCCCCAAACCAAGCGCCTTTTTGAGAGACATGCAGCAAAGGCATTCGATTTCGGCATGGTGCTGGCCTCCTTCGGATTGGCTACGGTCGCGCTTTATTCATCGCGCAAGACCATGACGCTCTCGAACTTCCTGGCCATGCGCATTCGCCTGGACACGATTCTGCTGTTCGTATTGTTGATCGCCCTTTGTCACGGAGTCTTCGTGCTGTGCGGGCTCTATGAATCAAAAAGGCTGACAAGCCGTACGGCCGAGATGCGGGATTTGTGCAAGGCGACGCTGCTGGCATCGATTCTTCTTCTCGCCATGGCCAAGGTGTTTCACATCTTTATGGCCAAGCCGGCATTTGTATTCCTGTTCTGGGTGTTCGCCACCTCCCTGATGGCCATGGGCCGACTGGTGGCAAGGGTCGCCCTGGTGAATCTCAGGCGGCACGGCCGAAACACGCGGCACCTTCTCATTGTTGGGACCAATCCGCGGGCGCTGGAATTCGCGCGCCGGGTTACGCTCAGTTCCGAGCTCGGCTACCGCATCGTTGGTTTCGTGGACGATGAGTGGAGCGGCATTCGCTATTTCGACGAATCAGGGCATGCCCGCTGCTGCGATTTTGCCGGCCTGGCAGAGTTTCTGCGCCACAACGTGGTGGACGAGGCGGCAGTCTACTTGCCACTTCGTTCCTATTACAAGCATTCGGCGGAGCTCGCAGCACTGGGTGAGCATGGAATCGCCGTGCGCTTCGACACGCAGGTGTTCAATCTGACGCCTTCGCACTCCGCGGTCGAAGAGTGGGACTCCAATCCGCACATCATGGTGGCTTCGGGCAGCCACGAGGGTTGGCCTGCGGTGGCCAAGCGGGTGCTGGATCTTGTGTTCTCCAGTTGGTTGCTGGTGATTCTCAGTCCGCTGTTTGCAGTGGTGGCGGCGCTGGTGAAGTGGACTTCACCCGGACCGGTGTTCTTCGGGCAGACCCGCGTAGGTCTGAACAAGCGACAGTTCCGAATGTACAAGTTCCGCACCATGATCGCCAACGCGGAAAAAGTCCAGGAGGAACTGCTGGAGCTCAACGAGATGAACGGTCCGGTGTTCAAAATCAAGAACGACCCGCGCATTACTCCACTGGGAAAGGTCCTGCGCAAGACCAGCATCGACGAACTGCCGCAGCTGTTGAACGTCCTCAAGGGCGACATGAGCCTGGTGGGGCCCAGGGCCATGTCCCTGCGCGACTACCAGCGTTTCGATCAGGACTGGCAGCGACGTCGCTTCAGCGTCAAGCCGGGCATCACTTGCCTATGGCAGGTGAATGGCCGCAATTCGGTGCCGTTTGAGACCTGGATGGAGCTGGATATGCAGTACATCGACCGCTGGTCGCTGTGGCTCGATCTCAAGATCCTGGCGCAAACCATCCCGGCCGTAGTGAAAGGTAGCGGTGCCGCCTGAGACCGGGGAACTTCCAGGCATGAAGATCCTGCTGATCCACAACACTTACCAGCAGGCGGGCGGCGAAGACGTTGTCTTCGAGCAGGAACGCCGACTGCTGCAGCAACACGGCCACCAGGTCGAGACCTACCAGCGCAGCAATCATGAAATTGAGCAGTTCTCCAGGTTCGAGAAGCTCGCCCTGGTAACCCGCATCGTCTCGGCCGAGGACAGCCGGCGCGACGTGGGCGCAGTTCTCGCCTCGTTCAGGCCCGATGTGGCGCACGTTCACAACACTTTCCTGATGATTTCACCTTCGGTGTATGACGCCTGTGCGGAGGCGGGCGTGCCGGTGCTGCAGACGCTGCAGAACTACCGGCTGCTGTGCCCGGCAGCCCTGATGTTTCGAGAAGGGCATGTGTGCGAAGAGTGCGCGGATCATAGTCTGCTGCGGGGCGTCTGGCATGGGTGCTACCGGAATTCCAGGCTGAGCACGGCGGCCGTGGCGTTCATGTTGAAGGCTCACCGTGAGCGCCGTACCTGGCAGGACAAAGTGGCGGGCTACGTGGTGGCGACGGAGTTTGCGCGCCAGAAATTCATCGCCGGCGGACTTCCCGCGCATAAGGTTTACGTCAAGCCAAACTTCGTCGATCCCGATCCCGGGGCGCGCAGCGGCCCCGGCGGCTATGCGCTCTTTGTGGGCCGGTTGTCGCCGGAGAAGGGTTTGCGCACGCTGCTGGATGCGTGGCGCCGGCTCAAAAAGCCGGTGCCTCTGGTGATTGCGGGCGATGGCCCGCTGCGTACGAGCCTTGAGAGCGAGGTGGAGGCAAGCGGTCTTAGCCACATCACGTTCCGCGGACAACTGAACGCAAGCGAGGCGCGTGAGGCGATGAAAAACGCGGCGTTCCTCGTGCTTCCCAGCCTCTGGTATGAGGGATTTCCCATGGTGATGGTGGAGAGCCTGGCGTGCGGCACGCCGGTCGTGGGTTCACGCCTGGGTGCGATGGAGGAGGTGATTGCCGACGGGCGCAGCGGCCTGCACTTCAAGCCGGGCGATGGGACCGACCTGGCGGCGAAATGTGAGTGGGCCTGGAACCATCCCGCGGAGATGGAAGCGATGGGCCGGCAAGCGCGCTGCCAGTTCGAAGAACTCTACGGGCCGGAACGGAACTACCGCCTTCTCATGAGCATCTACCGGGTGGCAATCCAGACATCGTCCGGGAACCGTGGACAGGGTCGGGCCATCTATGTTGCCTAGCTATTCGGTGTTGGGCGTGCGTGTGCACGCCATTCAGACGGAGGACGTAGTTTCGCAATTGAGTTCCTGGATCGAGGGTCGTGACTTTGGGCGCTACGTTGCCGTCACCGGAATGCACGGCGTAGCGGAGGCCAGGCAGGACAGCCGCTTCCGCAAAGTCTTGAACGCTGCCGATTTGGTGGTGCCGGACGGAATGCCCCTTGTGTGGCTCGGCCGCTGGCATCGTTACCCCCTGCGGCGGCGGGTTACGGGCTCGGAGTTGATGGAGACGTTTTGCCGCGAGACCGGGCCGCGCTACCGGCACTTTTTCTATGGAGGCGCTCCCGGGGTGGCAGAGGAATTGGCCAGCGTGCTTCAGCAGCGCCATGGCATCTCGGTCGCTGGAACGCATGCGCCCCCATTTCGCCCGCTGAGCGCGCAGGAGGAAAGGGAAGTCGCCCGTCAAGTGGAGCGAGCCGCTCCCGATGTCCTCTGGGTGGGATTGAGCACGCCAAAGCAGGAGCGATGGATGTATGAGCACCGCGGAAGGCTGAAAGTTCCGGTCATGCTCGGGGTTGGCGCCGCCTTCGACATGCATACAGGAAGGCTGGAACGAGCGCCGGTATGGATGCAGGACCGCGGCCTGGAATGGCTGTTCCGCCTCCTGGTCGAGCCGCAACGCCTCTGGCGGCGTTATCTCGTAGTTATTCCCAAGGCTGCCTGGTGCGTCTGCCGGGAACTGATGCGCAAGGTCTGAAATCCGACGGCGGCCTCGCGTTGCCGGTGGTTCTCATTTCGATCATTCATTTCAAGGAGAAGCGATGACAAAACAGACAAGAGTCCTGGTCACAGGCGCCGGGGGCTTCATCGGCCATCATCTGGTCAAGCGTTTGAAAGCGGAGGGTTACTGGGTTCGTGGGGCTGATGTGAAGCTGCCCGAATATGAAGCCTCGGCCGCCGATGAGTTCGATGTAGTCGATCTCCGCGACTATGACAAGTGTCTGGGCGCCACCGCCGGCGGGATCGACCAAGTCTACAATCTGGCCGCCGACATGGGCGGCATCGGCTACATCACGGCTTCTCACGCCGAGATCTCGCGCAACAACATTCTGATCAATGCCCATATGCTGGAGGCGAGCCGCCAGAACCGGGTGAGCCGTTTTCTGTTCTCGTCCTCGGCCTGCGTTTACGCGGGCTACAAGCAGACCAGCCCGGACGTAAGTCCACTGCGCGAAGAGGACGCTTATCCCGCCGCTCCCGAACCGGGATACGGATGGGAGAAGCTGTTCACGGAGGAATTATGCCTCTACTATCGCCAGGATTATGGTTTCGAGACCCGCATCGTGCGCTTTCACAACGTCTACGGCCCGCTGGGCACATACGAGGGTGGCAAGGAAAAGGCGCCCGCTGCGATTGCGCGCAAGGTGGCGCTGGCGGAGGATGGAGGCGAGATCGAAATCTGGGGCGATGGTGAGCAAACGCGTTCCTTCATGTATGTCGACGATTGCGTGGAAGGCCTGATTCGGCTCATGGCCTCCGATTACCACCAGCCGCTGAATCTTGGAAATGACCGGCTCATCACCATCAACGGCTTAGTCGATCTCATCAGCGGAATTGCTGTAAAGAAGCTGGTCAAGCGCTATGACTTGAGCAAACCTCAAGGGGTCCGCGGGCGCAATAGCGACAACACTCGGCTTCTGCAAACGCTGCACTGGGAACCCCGGATTTCCCTGGAGGAAGGGCTCGAGATCACCTACCAGTGGATTGAGCAGGAGC
This sequence comes from uncultured Acidobacteriaceae bacterium, assembly GCA_964408515.1. Lineage (GTDB taxonomy): Bacteria > Acidobacteriota > Terriglobia > Terriglobales > Acidobacteriaceae > CAYOZX01. The sequence goes on from CAYOZX010000033.1 coordinate 10,430, forward strand.
TGAAGAAGGCGAACCGTATTCCCCTGGCGTATTCCAGCCAGGCAGCCGGGTAGCTCGCCGCTTCCATACTCTTGACCATGATCGGCTTTCTGCTCACAAACCGGCTGGCGCGCAACACGGTCTGGATGTCCATCGGGCAAGGGCTGCGCCTCGTGCTGCAGGCAGCGTACTTTGTGGTGATTGCCCGATCGCTGGGCGCGGCCAACTATGGCGCCTTCGTCGGTGTCGTTGCCCTGGTGGGCATTCTGTTCCCGTTTGCCACCCTGGGCAGCGGCAATCTGCTGATCAAGAATGTGGCCCGGGATTCGAGTCGCTTCGCCGCTTACTGGGGCAGAGCGCTGGTCACCACCACGCTTGCGAGCAGCGTGCTCTTTGCTTTGGTGTTGTCGCTGTCGCTACTTGTCCTCCCGGGATCCATTCCGTTCCGCCTTGTCCTTCTCGTGGCCGGCTCTGACTTGTTCGGACTGAGCCTGCTCATGCTGTGCAACCAGGCGTTTCAGGCATTCGAGCAGTTGAACTGGACGGCCACCATCAACGTGATGATCAGTAGCAGCCGGGTCGCAGGAGCGCTGATCTTGGTGGCCATCCACCGTCATCCTTCGGCGCTGCAATGGGGCTACTTGTACTTTTGCAGCACCTGGGTGGCGGCGCTGGCAGCGCTGTTGCTAGTGCTTAAGAAGCTGGGACGGCCACGATTCAACTTGCCCAGGTCCGCCTTCGAGGCGCGCGAAGGCGTTTACTTTTCTGCGAGCCTGAGCGCACAAACCATCTACAACGACATCGATAAAACCATGCTGGCCCGCCTTGGCACTTTGGAGGCTGCCGGCATCTACGGCGCCGCCTATCGTTTGATCGACGTTACCTTCGTCCCGATTCAGTCTCTGCTCGCGTCTGCGTATCCGAATTTCTTCCGAACCGGCACGGCCGGGCTCTCCGCGACCCTGGCGTATGCGAAGAAGTTGGTGGGATGGGCACTGCTGTACTCCACTTTTGCCAGCGGGGGCCTGTTGCTCCTGGCGCAGTGGGTTCCCCGCGTGCTCGGTCAGGAGTACACCGCGACCGTCGAGGCGCTGCGGTGGCTCGCCCTGCTGCCGGTATTGAAGGTTCTCCACTACTTCCTCTCAGATTCCCTTACCGGCGCGGGATACCAGGGCCTGCGCACCGCGATCCAAGCAGGCGTGGCCCTGTTCAACGTACTGATCAATCTGTGGATCATCCCCGCATATTCCTGGCGGGGTGCGGCATGGTCAAGCATTGCCTCCGACGCTCTGCTGGCATGCGGCGTGGGCGTCGCTGCATGGGTCCTCGCCCGGCGGGCTAACCACGCGCCCGCCATCCGCCTGGAGTTGCCTCTGAACTCTGCAGAGGAGTCCGGCTTCACCCTGCTCTAGTTGAAAGACCACCGTGCGCATCCTTACTTTTCCCTGGAACGTCCATCGCGGCGACAACCCCTATGGGGAATTGCTGTACCGGAGCATGTCAAGCCGGGGGGTGGAGGTGGAGTATTTTTCGCTGTGGCGCGCCTTTTCCCGGCGATATGACATCTTTCATCTGCACTGGCCCGAGTACTATCTCAACCTTTCATTACCCAAGGCCGTCGTTGGAACGTGGCTGGTGCTGACCGCGACCGCCTGGCTGCGGGCGCGCAGAGCCCGTATCGTGTGGACCATTCACAACCCCCGCAGCCACGCCTATTCCTATCCGCGGCTGGAGCGGCTGTTCTGGTGGCTGTTTACCGGGATGGTTGACGGTTACGTGAGTTTGAGCCGCTCGTGCAGCGAGTGGGTAGAGCAAAATGCTCCCGGCTTGCGTTGGACGCATGGTGTCCAGATTCCCCACGGTCACTATCGCGAGGCATATTCCGGCCCCGTCAGCCTGGAGCAGGCGCGGCGTGTGCTGGATGTTTCACCGGAGCAGTCGATCCTGTTGTTTTTCGGAGGAGTCTCGCCTTACAAGAACGTCCTTCAACTGATCACCGCCTTCCGCGGAGTCGAAGGACCCAACACTGTTCTTGTCATTGCAGGCCGCCCTGGTAACGTAAAGCACCGGCGAGAGATCGAAAAAGCGGCCGGAGAGGACGGCCGTGTCCGGCTTGACCTCCGGCGCATCCCAAGAGATGAAGTATCGCTCTTGTTCGCGTCCGCCGATCTGGTTGTGCTTCCTTTCCGCAATATCATGCATTCGGGGTCGGCGATGCTGGCGCTCTCGTGCAACCGTCCGGTGCTCGTTCCCGCTCAGGGTGCACTTCCGGAACTGCAAGCCCGCGTGGGAACGGACTGGGTGCGCACCTATGACGACGACCTCACGGCGTCGACTCTGACGTCGGCGATTGCCTGGGCCAGGGATTCGCAGCGTACGCCTCGGCCGGATTTGTCTTCGTTCGACTGGAATCCGATTGTCCAGGCCACGGTCGACCTTTATTCGCGGCTATGCACGTCGCGCCTCTCCCTGAAGCAGCCTTGTCGACAGACCGCCGAGGCGGGACGGGAGGGATAGACCGGGCCCGAAGTCGTGCTGGAAGATGCGAATCTCGCTCAAATTTCTCGGCAATGCGTTCACGATCCTTGTGCTGTTTCTTGGCACCGGGGCTTTCCTGTCCCTGATGATGGATCACTCCGATCCGGCGACGGCGACTGAGGGAAGCGCTGTGATGCAACTCGTCTGGTCGCTGATTTACGTCCTGGTTCTGGCGCGCGCGGCTTCCCGGTATCGTGAGATCTGGCGGGTTGCCCGGGAGAACAAGTTCATATTGCTGCTGCTCGTCCTGGCTCTGGTTTCCACCGCCTGGTCGGAGGATGCCGGATTGACCATACGGCGCGCCCTTGCCGTCCTGGGCACGACGCTGTTTGCCCTGGACCTCGCCGTGCGCTATCCCGTCCGCGAGCAGATCCGGCTGTTCGAGTATGCGCTGGGCCTGGCGGTTGGGATCAGCGTCTTTGTGGAGCTTTTCTATCACGGCCTTGTTCCTACCGTGGACACAGCTTATCCGGACGCCTGGAACGGAATCTTCGTCCAGAAAAACGACTTCGCCAGGTTCGTGGTCCTTGCTGCCGTTATCTTTCTCATGCGCACGCGCACCGGGGCCAGGAAGTTCCTGGTGGGCGGGGCCACGGTTGCAGCGTCCCTTGTGCTTGTGCTCCTGTGCCATTCGCGGACGGCCCTGGTGGTCCTGGCCGCGATGCTGGTGCTGCTGCGAGTCTTCCAGTTGCGCCGGCGCGGCACCAGAGCCCTGATTGGGGGCATTGCGGGGGTTCTGATATTGAGCGCGCTGGCCTCCATGATCGCAGACCTGGACAGCATGACCAGCCTGCTGGGCCGCGACGCGACGCTGACCGGCCGAACCAACATCTGGGCCATGGCGCTCGAAAGCGTCGCCGAACGTCCCGTTCTCGGTTACGGATACAGCGCATTCTGGAATGTGTCGGAAGAGGCTGACCGTATCAGTTACACGCTGCATTGGAAGGTGCCGCACGCTCACAACGGATTCATCGATCTCACATTGCAGCTGGGATTGGTAGGCCTGTCCTTGTTCATCGCGGTCTATATCGTCTCCATCCGCCGATCGCTGGCCCTGGCCCACGAGACCGCGGGGCAGGAGGCTGTATGGCCTTTGGCATGCCTCGCCTTCACATTGCTGTATCAGGTGACAGAAAGCACAATCTTCGTGGGGAACACACTGTTGTGGATGATTTTTGTCTCGACCGTGAGCTCGCTCAGTGTGGTCAGAGGGGTTGAACGCGCCAGTTTTGCGGCGCCGGCGCTCGAGGACGTGAGTTCCTTTGCCGGAAACAAGGAATTCGCATGACGGCTCCATCACTCCCGAACGTGGTCATCTTCTGTGACCACCTTCTGTATCCATCGGAAACATTCATCCGGGCCCAAAGCCAGGCGCTACGGCAGTTTTCGCCGGTCTATGCGGGTTCCCGCCGGGTGGCAGGACTCGACCTCCCCGAGGACACTACGCTTACCATCAACCCGGGAAATCTGTCGGGAAAGATTCGGGAGGCACGCTTTAAACTTTTCGGGAAGGCGCCGCGGTTGGTGCGCAGGCTCCGCGAGTTCAAGCCGGTTTTGATTCATGCGCATTTCGGTCCGGACGGGCTGAGGGCGCTGCCCTTGTCCCGTATCTTGCGCGTGCCCCTGGTGGTGACCTTTCACGGATCGGACGCGACCGCGGTCGATCCGCGGCCGAATGAAGTTCCCTATGGGCACCGGCGTTATCTGGCCAACAAGAGGGTGCTGCAGGAGGGGGCATCGCAGTTCCTGGCGGTCTCAAACTTCATTCGCCGGAAGCTGCTGCAGCAGAATTTTGCGCCGGAAAAGATTCTGGTTCACTACATCGGCGTGGACACGCGATTCTTCTCTCCGGCAGGCCAACCTGAGGCGCGAGAGCCAAGCCCCATTGTCCTCTTTGTCGGCCGGCTCTCGGAAAGAAAGGGTCCCAACTATCTGATTCGGGCGATGGCCAGCCTTCAGACCGAATTCCCCGACGTGGAGTTGGTGCTGGTCGGCGACGGACCGGAGCGCAGGAACCTTGAGGCGCAGGCCCAGTGCAGTCTGCGACGGTACAGCTTTCAGGGATCTCAGAGCCAGGAGCAGGTCCGGGCATGGATGGATCGGACCACCGTATTTTCGGCGCCCAGTGTCAAAGCCCCCTCGGGCGGCGAGGAGGCGTTCGGCATGGTGTTCGTCGAAGCCCAAGCGATGCAAAAGCCGGTGGTTGCATTTGCTTCGGGGGGCGTGGTGGAAGCTGTGGAGCACGGTCAAACCGGCCTCCTGGCGCCCGAACGCGATTGGCGCACGCTGGCCGAGCATCTGGCCCTGCTGCTGCGCGATGACCGCCTGCGCGGCAGATTCGGAGTTGCCGGACGTCAGCGTGTACTTCGGCTCTTTGACCTGGAGAGACAAACCGGCATATTGGAGAAAATCTATTCGGAAATCGCGGTGCGCCACTCTCCAGCGTTGATGCGGAAAGCCGAGCCGGCGGGAGGATGTGAGGTATGCCCAGAGTCCTGATCATCCAGGCGCAGATGAAGCACTATCGCATCCCATTTTTCATGCGCCTGAGGGAGCTCCTGCTGCGCGATGGGATTGAGCTCCGAGTGGCCTACAGTCCCCCGCATGGATTGCACAACATGGTTCGCGACGACGGTGACCTGCCCAGCGACTGGGGAAGGAAGATGCCTGGCCACTGGGTCGCCGGCCGCCTGATCTATCAGCCCCTGTGGAGGGAAATCGCGGAAGCCGATCTCGTGATCAGCGGGCACGAGAACAAATACCTGATGAACCTGTGGCTGTTCCTGCTTTCATGGCTGCGCCTGAAGACGGTGGCGCTCTGGGGGCTGGGGCCGTGCATGGAGACGGATCAATCGCGGCTGTCGCACTGGCTGCGGGAGACGGCGCTTAAGGCCGCCGATTGGTATTTTGGGTACACCCGCAGCATCATTCCCTACCTGACACGGCATGGCGTGTCGGCGCAAAGAATCACTACGGTGCAGAACGCCGTGGACACGGGTGAATTCCGGCGAACGGTCGCGAGCATCAGTGAGGCTCAAGTCGAAGACGCGAAATCGGATTTGGGTATGGCGGGCGCCTCCGTGGGAATCTATTGCGGCATCCTCGAGCCCACGAAACACGTGCCCTTTCTAGTACAGGCGGGCCGATTGATTCGTCGCAGCGTACCGGACTTCCAACTGCTGGTGGTCGGGAGCGGACCCGACCGTCTGTGGATGGAAGAGGAGGCGCGGCAAAATCCGTGGATTCACTATATGGGACCAAAATTCGGCCGTGACAAGGCCCTCGCCTTTCGCATGGCAGATGTCTTTCTCCTTCCTGGCCGGGTCGGCCTGGCTGTACTCGACAGCTTCGCTGCAGGTTTACCCCTGTTTACCACGGATGTCAGTATTCACGGCCCGGAGGTCAGTTATCTCGTCGATGGGGTAAATGGACGGCGAACCCTTCACCAGGTCGCCGCCTATGCCGACGCGGTGGTAGAAGCCCTCAAGTCGCCACAGTTGCTCCGGTCCATGCAATGCAACGCGCTCGCGTGCGCTTCTGAATACACCATCGAAGCCATGGCGGAAAACTTCAGGGCTGGCATCCATCAGTGTTTGGCCCTGCGTGGCGCGCCGCCCCAGATGGCATCGGCGTTTGGGAAATGAAAATGCTTCGGTTTGCCACGGCTCTGGCCCTGCTGTTTGCCGCTCCCGTCAAGACAATTACCCTGACGCCGCCCGCTACGCCGGTGCCACCGAGCCTGTTCGGCATGCACATCCATCACATGGTCAGCCCCAATGGAAGCGATCCTTTGACGCCGTGGCCCAGCATTCAAGTATCAGAGTGGCGATTGTGGGACGCGCGCGTAACCTGGCCTGATCTCGAGCCCAGCAAGGGGAAGTGGCAGTTCGAAAACCTGGACCGTTCTCTCGCTCTGGCCGAAGCGCATCACGCCGGCGTGCTGCTGACTCTTGGTCTCACGCCCCGTTGGGCGTCGGCCCGTCCGCAGGAGCCATCGGGTTACGCCCCCGGAAACGCCGCCGAGCCCAGCGATATGAATGATTGGCGAACCTTCGTGCGCACGGTGGCCACGCGCTACAAAGGACGGATTCGCGCTTACGAAATCTGGAACGAGCCCAATGTGAAAAGATTCTGGACCGGCAGCCTGGAGCAATTGATCGCTATGACACGCGAGGCCTCCATCATCATTCACGGAGTGGATCCACAGGCCATCGTTGTGTCTCCTCCGGCGACAGGATTCCCCGGTTTGAAGTGGCTGCCTGAGTTTCTGAACATGGGCGGGAACCAGTACGTGGACGTGATTGGCTACCACTTCTATACCGGCAAGGCTCCGGAGGCATTGCTTCAGTTAGTTGACGCAGTCAAGCGCGTGATGGCTGAGAATGGCGCGCAGGACAAGCCGCTCTGGGACACCGAAGCGGGCTGGCTGCGCCCTGTGCCCATCGAGTCGCCGGAAACCGGCGCCGCATACCTGGCCCGCACCTATCTCCTTCTCTGGGCGGAAGGTGTGCAGCGATTTTACTGGTACGCCTGGGACAACCACGTAACCGTGTCGCTGCAGACAACCGACGCCGACAGCCGAACCCTGACTCCAGCGGGACGCGCCTTCGCTACCATTCAGGAGTGGCTGGTAGGCGCGCGCATGGACTGGTGCCGAACGGATACGGATGAGATCTGGCAGTGCCAGCTGAGTCGTCAGGGCACCCAGCAATGGATTATTTGGAATCCCGGCGGAACTCGCGCCTTTAGCGTCCCCAGAGCCTGGAAGGTTAGGCAGGTCACACCGCTGCTGGCCGCGCCCCTGCCTCTCTCCGGTTCGGCCCTCGACCTGGGGCCGGTGCCCGTCTTACTGACCCAATAAAGTTTATGGCTCTGAACCGATGGAGCAAACGACTGCTGCTGCAAACAGCCGTAGGCAGAGTTTTGCTGATTCCATTTCGCTTCGTTTTGGCCCTCAGCTACTACACGCCAAAATTGAAGCGCATACTCGCCTGGACGCTACACTCACGCGAGACTACCAATTTCACCTACGATCTGACGCCCGGAAATCTCCAGTACCTGGCCCACACGATCGCAGCTGTCACCGGGGCGCCATACGATGTCGTCGCCGCCCACCTTCGCGAAATCCAGAATGACCATGATCTCCGGCGGCACATTGTGACACGCGTGCGGATGGGGCCGAAGCGGGGAGCGAGTGACGCAACCTGCGGTTTCGGACGGCGGGCCGGCTGGTACGCCATGGTCCGCATTCTGAAACCCCGCCTGGTGGTGGAAACCGGCGTCGACAAGGGTCTGGGCTCAGTCGTGCTCTGCGCCGCGTTGCTGCGAAACCGCGCCGAAGGGTTTGCGGGTGAATACATCGGAACCGAGATTAACCCCGAGGCCGGCTTCCTGCTGGCGGAGCCTTACAGCCACGCCGGGCGCGTGGTTTACGGCGATTCCATTGAGACACTGCAGGGCCTTTCCGGCATCGATCTGTTCATCAACGACAGCGACCACTCGGCGCAGTACGAGCGTCGGGAATATGAGACCATTGCTCGCAAACTGACTCCGGGTGCGGTCATCCTCGGAGACAACTGCCATTGCAACTGCGTGTTGGCAGACTTCTCCCATGAACGCGGGCGGCAATTCGTCTTTTTCCGGGAAGAACCTCGCGATCACTGGTATCCGGGAGGCGGAATCGGATTCTCGTTTCCGCGAGAACCCAAATCGCTGCGCATACCATTACCTTCCCCCGCGATTGCTTCGGAAATATTGCCCACCGCGGGCACAGTAGAGGACCCGACCGCCCTCAGACCCAGGCCTGCACCCGTCGAAGTTCTGCGATGAAGCTTAGTTTCAGGCGCATCACCACTCAGAAGCGGTTCATTCCGCAGATCGATGGCCTGCGGTTCGTGGCCATCTTGTCGGTGATGTTGTTCCATATCTATGCTTCTCTCAACCACGGCGGGGCGGTCCGCGATCCTCACTTCGATGCGGCCCAGGTCGGACTGCTGAGCAAGCGGGGAGTCGAGCTGTTTTTCGCGATCAGCGGTTTCATCCTGGGAGTTCCATTTGCGTCACACTACTTGTTGGACGGGCCGAAGGTGCGCTTGAAGGAATACTTTCTGCGCCGGCTGACACGCCTGGAACCACCTTACATCCTCAGTCTGCTGGTCTGGGCCACCATCCTGCTTGTGGTCGGCCTGAAGGGCGGCGCAGAGCTAGGGCTGCATCTGCTGGCCAGCATGGCCTATCTGCACAACTTCATCTACAACCAGCCGAGCACGATCAACGTGGTGGCCTGGTCCCTGGAGGTGGAGGTTCAGTTCTATGTTCTGGTTCCGTTGTTGGCATTAAGTTTTGCAATTCAAGACAGACGTGCCCGCCGCGGTCTGATGGTGGGCCTGATGCTGCTCTCGTCGCTGCTGGGCCCGGAGCTCGCGCATACCCGTCTGCAGGCGTCGGTGCTCTACTATCTGCCGTTCTTCTTTGCCGGATTCCTGCTGTGCGACCTCTATGTGACCGGCCACGAGTGGACCCATTCCTGGCTATGGGACGCGGCAGCGCTGTGCGGGTGGCCACTGGTGTGGTACCTGAGTCCCGGGTGGGGTCACGTGTTGTTGCCTTTCATCATCGTAGTGCTGTATCTGGCAGCCTTTCGCGGCCGTGCATGCTCCGTGATTTTCAGCCATCCCATCCTGACCGATGTCGGTGGGATGTGCTACAGCCTGTACCTCTTTCACTTCCTCATTATTTCGTCGGTGAGCCGAGTCTCTAAACCTCTGCACCTCGGATCAGACTTCTGGCTCTATTACCTGTTGCAGGCGATCATTGTCTTGCCCTTTGTGCTCGCCCTGTGTGGACTGTTTTTCCTGTGCGTTGAACGACCCTGTATGGACCGTGACTGGCCACAAAAATTGCGCAACCGCTTCCTAATGACCCCAAGACC
>CAYOZX010000034.1:0-5106 GCA_964408515.1 uncultured Acidobacteriaceae bacterium
TAAAGCGGACATTTCATGTGCTAACTGAACCGGACATATGATGTGCTAACGACACCAAAACGCTCAAACGATTGACGACCTAACAGGCGACGAGTACCCTCTCCCCTGCAAGAAGTAAGAAGATACAAACTGCGAGTGGAGGAAAGATGGCTGACCCTATTCAGGACCAACTCCAGGTGCTAGCCCCCTTGTGACGAGGGTGGGCGTACCCTTGTCGTCAATCTTCTCTTTCAGCGCCGCCAGCTCCACCACCGACATCTTCCCATCCGTGACGATTGCATCCCCGGTCGCGTTTTCCGCCTGGCGCGGGGTCCAGGGACGTTCCACATCCGCATATGCGGTGGCGGTGCCGACAAAGAGCAGATCGCTCTGCACCCAGTCGCGCTCCCGATCGATGTGTGGGTCGATGCGGTGCGACCACTTTGTTCCCGCACGGCTGTTGCTGGTGGCGATATCGTGAGTTGCCGCTCCCACCCAGACCTCCCGCCCGTTGTATTTCTTGGCCAGCTTCCAGATGCGCACATGATGGCGCTTGGCGAAGGTGTTCAGGGATCTTTGAAATACCAGATCCGGCGGCCGCTCGTTCAGCAGCAGGGAAGAAACTGGCGCCCCGGCATAACCGCTCTGGCGCATCGTGGCCTGCACCGCCTTGAGGGCAGAGCCCGCGTTCAGATTGTCAGCTTCGAACCAGCGGGCCTCCCCAAACGCAGCCACCAGCTCCTTCTGCGAGCCGATGAACATGAGATTAGTTACATCTGAAAACGTCTTGTTGGCCGTGTGGGTGCGCAGGGGCACTGCGGCGACGAGCTGTTTTCTTGCCCTGAGACCCCCGGTCTCACCCGATCTTCGGCGAGAAATCGGTCAGCGTGAGGAAGGTGGAATCGACCTTTTCCACCAGCTTCCCATTGGCCTCGGACTTTTTCTGCACGCTCTGCCACTCGGGATCGTCGTGAAACGCCTGCCAGCTCGCCTCCGCCGCCGGGCGGCTGGCGTGAGCCAGCACATAGATCAGCATGCTGCTTTTCATGGGTTCATCCGTAGGCGTCCAGTAGGCGAGATTCTTCATGCCATGCTTCTCGAACAACTTGGTGGTGTGGTCGCGAAAGCGGGCGAGGAGGTCGGTCAGCTTGCCTTCCGCCGCGTGATACACCCGCAGCTCGTAGACAGTGCTCGCCGAGGTCGCCGGGCCCGAGCCCTGCGATTGGGCATCGGTGGAGGCGGTTATTCCCAGCATCGCCATGGCGGGAAGGGACTGCAGCAGAGTTCGCCGGTTCATGCCCGGCATTGTATCGCAGAGAGCGAAGGGGAAAAGCAACCGGCAAGGGTCCAGGACGAAGCAGGGACGGACGCGCGAGCAAGACGGCCTGGCCTATCCCCGCAACAAATGCCACGCCTCGCGATAGCTCTCCCAGCGCGCCGACTTGCTTTCCGTGTCGGGGTAAAACTGCAGACTCTTCGAAAGCGTAATCGCTTCTACCGGGAGCACGTACCAGGTGTTGCATGGCGCGATATGCACTACCAGCGCGTCAATCTGTTCCGGGGTATAAGCGGTCTTGCAACCGCCGTAGACCGGGCGCACCTGGTATCCGCGAGCCTGTTCGCGCACGGTCGACTTCAGCTGTACCCGCCACAGGCGCGATCCCGAGTCCAGGATGAAGTCATAGCGCTCGCTGTCTCCCCAGGGCTTGGCCACCAAAAAGCCCAGCCGCTTCGCCTTCAGGAGAAAGGCCGCCTCGGAAAGTTCCCCGGCGCGCTTGGGGTTGTGACGCTTCCTGCGACCGTGCTCTTCGGCCATGCCCATGAGAACGGGCAACACGATTCGAGTTTTCATGACGGGACCTGGTAATGCCTTGCCAGCAACCATCCATCAATAGAAAAGGCGCAGCTATAGCGCTGCGCCTTCAGTCTACTTATAGTTATAGTATAGCAAACCGGGCGGGGTAAAAGAGACAGGTCGACCGACTTTATTTCGCCCGCCGAATCAGGGGCTTGGGCGGAAAATCGCCCCTCGAGGGTCTTGACAGCCAAAAAGTGTGGGGCGGGCACTCATTCGGCCATGGAAAGGTTGGGCCTGGCCCTCAGTGGGGACGATCGTGACCGGCCGGCGAAGAAATGGCGATGACGTGCCGCAACGGCAAGCGCGCGCGGGCGAGAGCGCCCGCGCCACAGGTCCCTAATGCGACGTGGGCGCCTCGCGGGGCTTCAGCAGAAGCAGGCCGAGATTCAGCGCGGCCACGACAATGATGGTCCCGATGGTGCGATCCATCCCGATGCCGAAGGCGCTCTTTAATTCGCCGGCGAAGATCAGCCGCTCGGCAATCCGCAGGACTGCCACCACAACCGCAGGGTAGACCATGCCAGCGTAACGGACGGGATCCTTGGCGATGAGCAGCAGCATGACCCCAAAACCGATCACGTACGCTCCAAGGAACTTGGCCAGATAAGTGAACTGCATGTCCACGTTGACGTTGGCGTGCCAGAGCGTGCGAGCGGCCCACGCAGCCAGGGAGCCGGACAGGATTCCACAAACCCCCATGAGCACGTGATAGATCCCCATAAAGCCGGCGAGAGCTCTGATTCCAGTGTGGCGATTCATCGCTGACTCCTCCCCTTGATTTTCCTCAAATGCTGCGCCAAGACCAGGGTCAAATCCAGTCAAAAATGGTATGGTGCCATGAGAGTCACCATCAGCTATCTTCCACGTCGGCGAGGTGGCAAATGCTGGCCATCTGACAACGCAGGCGGGTGGCGCGCGAGAGCTTGAAGCGGCCGGCGGTGACCGCCCCCAGGAAGTCCTGGTCATAGTCAAGCCCCAGCGGAACCTCGCCGACCTGGCGCGGTGAAACATAAGTAGCGAAGACGCGATCCCACAGAGCGGTGAAGTTGCCATAGTTTCCCTTCAGCGCCGCGGCGTGATGCAGAACATGCTCTCGCGGGCTGATCAGCATGAGGGTCCGGAAAATCCTGTCCGCCCAGCCGAAACGCCTCAGGAAGATGGAATGGCTGGCGCTGGCCACGAAGGCGAACGTCAATAAGAGGGCGGGCAGGACACGGATGGAGGCTGCGATCAGCTCGGGTCGTCCGCATAGTCGCGCGCACCCGGCCATGGCAGCACAGGTGCAAACGTTAATCAGGAAATTAGGCACGGCGACGAACGGACGAGCGGCAATTCCAGGCATGACGTTGGATACAACCGAGGGCAGATGATGGTTCTCATGCAGTCTGAACAACGGGCCGTGCAGCAGGAAGCGGTGGACCAGGTAATCGAAGAGAGTGGCGGCAATGAAGGCAGCGAGGAAAGCTGCGATGTTCCAACGCATCCGCGGTTCGGCCAGCCCGGCGGGCGACGGGATGGTGGCCAGTCCTGTAAGCGAGTCAAGCGCAGGCAGGGAAGAGGCCAGCAAAATCTGAAGGCCGAAGTAGGCAAGACAGGCGATCGCAACGCCCAAAATCAGGCCCAGGTGCCTGCGTATCAAGGTGAGGATGCCGGAGGCTCCCGCCAGCCGCCGGTGTTCGTAGAGATCCAGGGCGATAAATCCCACCTGCACGTAAATGAAAAGCCATAGGAATGTTCTGGCGTTCGACATACACACCTAGCCCGCAGTATCCGGGACTCGCTGGTACTGCAGGCGGCCGTTTCCTTTCAACCTGGAGTGAAATTCCCGCCGCAGGAATGCCAGATTCGCGCCCGCCTGCACCCAGATCGACACGGCGGAGATGAGCCACACCGACCGTATGCTGATCCCGGGCACATGCATCAGCAGCACCGCCGGCAGGGCAAACACCAGCAGCCTCACGATCGAGCTCAGAAATGGAGGCCAGGTGTTACCCAATCCCTGGAAGATGCTCGAGGACGCTAAAATCAAGGCTGTCGCCAGGAAGGTAAGCGAGATGACCTGCAGATAAGCGGCACCCTCTGCGATTACATCGCTCTCGTGGGAGAACAAACTCACCAGTCTCCGGGCCTCGAACTGGCATACGAGGGTGAGCGCCAGCATCACGAGGCAGCCCAAGAGACAAGCCGCCCGGAAGCTCTCGCGCACGCGAGCGGTCTCTCCCGCGGAATAGTTCTGTCCCACAATGGGCGCGTTCGCCATGCCGATGGCAATCGCGGGAAGAATCAGCGATTGCATGATGCGGGCGCCGATGGCAAAACCGCTCTGAGCGGCGGTACCGAACGGTCGTATGGCGGCGTAGACCAAAATCAGGTAAATCCCCAGTACTGCCAGTTCGGCCCCCGCGGGAAGGCCGATGCTGAAGATGTCGCGCCACAAGTCCAGCGCCGGCCGCCAGTGGCGCGGCTCGAAAGCCAGATATTTTTCCCGCAGGACGAAGTATCCGCCCAGAGCCGCCACGCCAAGCGCGATGGCAATGAGGGTCGCTATGGCGGCTCCGGCGACGCCGAAAGGACGCCCTGTAACCCAGCCGAAGATCAGGATCGGCGCCAGGACCAGGTTGACCGCCACGGTGAAGACCAGCACCGCGACGGTGGGCTTGACGACGCCTGTGCCCCGCAGGGCCGCTCCCATCGAAATCAGGGGAAACTGCAGGAACAACGCGGGCACAAACCACTGCAGATACTTAGTCCCGAGGGCCACGGTTTGGGGGCTCGCAGCCAGGAACTGACAGTAGGCATGACGGAACAGAAAAGCGACCAGACACAGCCCGCCTCCGCCCAGAAGGGACAACAGAAGCGATTGGTTGAAGACGCGCTGCACGCGATCACGGTCCTTGATGCCGGCGGCATGCGCGATCAAGGTCGTTGTGCCCACGCCCAGCATCTGGGTCAAGGCCAGGGTCAGCGCCATCAGGTTGGCCGCCAGGCCCACGGCCGCCACCGACTCCTTTCCCAGGCGCCCTACCCAGAACATGTCGGCCAGCAGATAGAGCGCCTGCACCAGCATGCTGGCCATCAGGAACGCAGACATGCGCAGCAGGTTGGTCATCACCGAACCTTGAGTCAGGTCTTTCAAATACAATCCTCCGTGTCGCGTCCGGTAGCAGGGCAATGAAACTCTGGCACATCATCGCCAACCTGAATCTGGTCATCCTGGCCGCCGATCATCTGACGACCGGCCTGGCAGGCGTGTTTTTCCCCCAGCGCGC